>CAMAXG010000019.1 GCA_945862225.1 Thermoflexus hugenholtzii JAD2
AACACCAACAGCCAGACGATGGCCTGGATGATGGACACCTATTCGATGCACGTTGGCTACACCGTTCCTGGTGTCGTCACTGGTAAGCCGATTGCGCTCGGCGGCTCAAAGGGCCGCAACGAGGCGACCGCGCGTGGTGCAGTCTTCTGCATTCGCGAAGCAGCCGGCAAGATCAACCTGAACCTCAAGGGCGCGACGGTGGTGGTGCAGGGATACGGCAACGCTGGATCCATTGCCGCACGACTGATCAGCGAGCTCGGCTCAAAGGTGATCGCCGTCTCCGACAGCAGCGGCGGCATTCACAATCCAGCCGGACTCGATCTTGATGCCGTTGATGCGCACAAGAAGAAGACGGGGAGTGTCGTTGGCTTTGCTGGCTCGACGCCAGTGAGCAATCAGGCAATCTTGGAGATCGCCTGCGACGTGCTCATTCCAGCGGCGCTCGAGAATCAGATCACCGCAGAGAATGCGGGGAAGATCAAGACGAAGATTGTCGCCGAGGCGGCGAACGGGCCAACGACGCCAGAGGCGGACGACATCTTGTTCGCGAACGGCGCCATGGTGATCCCTGACATCCTCTGCAACGCAGGTGGTGTGACGGTGAGCTACTTCGAGTGGGTGCAGGACCTGAACCGCGACTTCTGGGAAGAGGAAGAGGTCAACGTCCGTCTTGAGAAGAAGATGGTTCGCGCCTTCCACGAGGTCTACGACATGGCCCAGAAGGAGAAGAGCCACCTGCGAACGGGTGCCTACCTCCTCTCCGTGCAGCGTGTCGCCGATGCCATGACGGTGCGGGGTATCTACCCGTAACCCTCCTGCGCGCTAGGATGCGCACATGGCTGGCCTAGACCACGAAGAGCGCTTTCTCTTTCGCGAGGAGATCCTCGCGCTTGCCGCCGCGCTCACCGAAGGGTCGGCGCTCGACAACGTTGAGGACCTGCTCGTTGACCTGATCACCTCGAGCCACTTCGACGCCGAGGTGGTCACGCTGGAGCGATCACTGCAGGCGATGCTCGGCCAGCGCCAGGGCTCAACCCTGGTGACAGCGCTTACCGCTGCACCTGAGGTCTTTGACGAGGTGGCGCAGTTGCGCCTCCCCCCTGAGGTGGTGGATCGTCTTGCCGGTTGGCGCGCACGCTTTGGTCTGGCGATCGACAACGCGCTGAGCTTCCTCTCGAACCCCGATGGCATCCAGGGGCACAACTTCACCACGCAGGTTGCCCACGCCGACGATCGTCGAACGCTGCAGGGGCGGCTCACCTTTGTGCGCTACAGCAATGAGTCGGAGTTCTTTATCGCCGACGCGAGCGTCTTCCTTCAGGTTGCGGCCGACCTGCTCGACAAGCTCGGCACGCACATCAGCCGTGACGATGTTGACCAGGAGTCGGTGACGCGCCTGAAAGAGGCGGTCAACTTGATCGAGCGTCGCACCGCGCCGCGCGAAGAGGCGTAACCAGATGACCGGCGCCGCGGGCGCACGGCAACTCTTCCTCGCCGCGACGGGCCAGAACCGCGGCAAGACCACCACCTCACTCGGACTCTTCGCCGCCTTCCGCGCGCAAGGGCTGGACGCTGGATTCATGAAGCCGGTCGGCCAGCGCTGGATCACCATCGATGACACCCCAGCCGACGAAGATGCCGCCCTGATGCGCGGTGTATTTGGCCTGACCGATGCGGTCGCACTTCTCTCCCCGGTGCAGATTCCTCGCGGATTTACGCGCAAGGTGATTGAGGGGCAGGTGGTGGAAGACCTTGGCGCGAAGATCATCGCCGCCCAGGTAGAGCTTGCCCAGAGGCACGAACTGCTGTTGCTCGAGGGCACAGGGCATGCGGGCGTTGGCGCGGTGATTGGCTTGAGTAATGCCGATGTCGCCGCGCTGCTCGGCGCACCGGTGATCATCGTGAGCGAGGGGGGCATTGGGCGACCGATCGACGAGATCGTGTTGAACGCAGCGCTCTTCGCCGCGCGCGGCGTTGAGGTGGCTGGCGCGATCGTCAATAAGGTCGATCTCGATCTGCAGCCAGAGCTGCCGCGCCTCCTTGAGAAGGGGCTCGCGCGGCACGGCATTCCGCTCCTGGGCGTCCTTCCATACCGCCAGATTCTTTCAAACCCCACGCTGGCGATCATCGAAGACGGGCTGCAGGGTGAGACCCTCTGGCCTGGCCGCGACATGGACGCGATCATCGGGCGCGTCTCAGTTGCTGCGATGCAGCCAGAGCATGTGATGCAGCGCATCGGCGAGAGCGCCCTCATCGTGGTTCCTGGCGACCGAGAGGATGTGATCGAGGTGCTCACGCAGCTG
Organism: Thermoflexus hugenholtzii JAD2; assembly: GCA_945862225.1. Lineage (GTDB taxonomy): Bacteria > Chloroflexota > Limnocylindria > Limnocylindrales > Limnocylindraceae > Limnocylindrus. The sequence continues at coordinate 2,304 of CAMAXG010000019.1, forward strand.
TGGCTCGACGGGAAGGATCACCCCAATCGTCCGCTCGGCTTCGTCCTTAGCGGTGGCTATCGACCGAGCACAAAGGTGCTCGAGATGATTCGGAAGGCGAATGTTTTTGCCGTGCTGATGGAGGGCGACACCTACAGCGTCGCATCCATGGTGCACGACCTGCTGGTGAAGACCCACCCCGAAGATGTGCGCAAGATCGAAGAGATCAAGCAGCTCGTTGCCGGCTCACTCGACGTGGACCGCATCCTCGCTGCGGCGCGTCCCGTTCCAACGCGCTAAGCGGCGCTCCTACGGGAGCGTGATCGCGTCGATCAGGCGCACTCCGTCCACAACGGCGGCGAGAGAGACGAGCACCTCACCTGGTGCGGCATCGCCTATCTGTGCGCTCTCTGACAGCGGCACGAGGGTTGCACTCTCAGCGAAGTCGAGATAGTCGAGCGTGACGCTCGGCTCGGCGGTGATCACCCGCTCGGCGAGGGTCCGAAGCATCGCAACGCTCGTTACGCCAGAGGCATACGCCTCAGCGATGAGCGAGAGGGCGACGGGGATCGTTTTTGCCGCCGCAACGCGACCGCTCGCTGAGAGCATCTGATTACGTGAACTGAGCGCAAGGCCATCACCATCGCGCACGGTGGTGACGCGGTGGATCGAGATCTGGTCGCTTCGCTGCGCCGCCATCCATTCAATGACGCGCACCTGCTGCGCATCCTTCGCGCCGAAGTACGCCTCATTAGGGCGTACCAGATCAAAGAGTCGAGAGACAACGGTCGCCACTCCCGTGAAGTGTCCAGGCCGGGAGGCACCCTCAAGTCGCGTGGCGAGCGGACCTGGCTCAATCATTGCAACTGGCTCGTTGGGTGGGTAGATCTGATCGGCATCGGGGGTGAAGAGGAGATCTGCACCAGCTGCCTCGGCGAGTTGCTGGTCGCTCGCAAGGGTGCGCGGGTATCGCGCGACATCAGCGGCGTTCGCAAACTGTCGCGGATTAACGAAGACGGAGACGACCACGGTGGCAGCGGCGCGGCGAGCGGCGGCGATCAGCGCTACGTGGCCGGCGTGGAGCGCCCCCATGGTTGGTACGAGGGCAACAGGGCGGGGAAGTTGAGCGAGCGACTGCTCGAGCTCCGCGCGAGTAGTGACGGTGCGCATCGCTTTACCGCTGAGCTAGCGCGGGAGCTCGTTGAGGGCGGCGATCAGGGTTGCGTCGCCAGCGATCCCTTGCGCTGCGGTGGGGAAGTCTCCCGACTCCACGTTCGTGCGCCAGGTGGTGAGGGCTGCAATCGCCTCGTCGCGAAGGTTGGCGATGCGCCCGGCGTGGCGCGGTGCGGTGGCGCCGAGTAGGCCGAGCAGGTCGGGGAGCACTTGGATCTGTCCAGTGCACCCGCCACCGGCGCCAATCCCGATCGTTGGGATCGTGAGACGGCTGGTGATGGCGGCTGCAAGCTCCTGTGGCACGAGCTCAATCACGATCGCCGATGCGCCGGCCTCCTGCAGGGCGATCGCATCCTCTAGAAGTGCGGCTGCCGCCTCAGGGAGACGCCCCTTCGCGCGAGGCTTGCTCTCATTCAGCGACGACTGTGGCGTGAAGCCGATGTGGCCAATCACGGGAACGCCACTGCGCACGAGCGCAGCGACGATGGGGGCAACGGCAACGCCACCCTCGAGTTTCACGGCACCAGCGCCAGCATCGCGAATGAATCGCGCAGCGTTTTCTGCTGCGGTCGGCACATCCACATAGGAGAGGAAGGGCATGTCGCCGATCACCAGTGCGGTGCTGGTTGAGCGCACAACGGCGGCGGTGTGATGCAGCATCTCGCTCATGCCAACGCGAACGGTCGACTCGTGGCCGAGCGCGACCTGTGCGAGCGAGTCGCCCACGAGCATGAAGTGAATGCCAGCGGCCTCGGCAAACTCAGCGGTCGGGCGATCCCATGCGGTAACTGCAGCGAAGTGGCCGCCTGCGGCGTGCGCAGCGCGCATGTCGGCAACGGTGTGTCGCCCCATCAGCCTGCTCGCGTTGCGAGGAGCGCCGCCACTCGATCCAGGATGGCATCAGCCACGACACGCTTCGGTGCCGGGCCAACACGGGTAACCACCGCGTCGGCTCCGATGATCTCTGCCGCATTCTCGGCGCTCTCAAAGCCGATGCCGGGCGCCGTGACGTCGTTGGCGACGATCAGGTCGAGGTCCTTCTTCTCTAGCTTCTCGCGTGCCCGCGGCGTTGCACTCGCCTCTGCCGAGAAGCCCACAAGCAGTGTCTGACGCGTGGCACGTGCGCCGAGTGCGTGTGCGACGCCAGCGAGCAGGTCGGGGGTCGGCGTGAGACGCAGCGTGATCTCGCCATCGCGACGCAGCTTCTCGGTCAGCGGGCCGCCCGCGACGCGAAAGTCAGAGACGGCGGCGGTGGCGATGAGCGCATCCGCGGGGGTTGTTGCACTGCCGTTCGGTGCGGCGAGGAGTGCGCTGCGCAGTGCAGCGTCGAGCGCGTCAACGCTCATAGCGCGCACGATGGTGACCCCCTCAGGGAGCGGCACGCTGACCCGCGCGGCGATCAGGGTGACGTCGGCGCCACGATCGCGCGCCGCCTCAGCGAGGGCGATCCCCTGACGACCCGACGAGCGGTTCGCCAAGATGCGTACCGCGTCAATCGGCTCTTCGGTTCCACCTGCAGTGACCACGATCCGTCGACCAGAGAGGTCGCCAGCCGGTACTGCTGGTGGTCGGCGGCTCTCGTTCGGCTCGCGAATCGGTACGGCACCAATAGCGGCCACCACAGCCTCAACGATTGCAGCTGTTTCAGCGAGGCGGCCGACGCCCGTTGCGCCACTGGCAAGCGCGCCACTCTCCGGTGCAACAAGTGCGTAGCCGAAGTCATCGCGCAGTCGCGTCGCATTCGTTTGCGTTGCCGCGTGTGCCCACATCTCGCCATCCATTGCCGGTGCAACGATCACGGGTGCGGTGGTGGCGAGGCAGGCGGCGGTCACCACGTCTCCAGCGAGGCCGCTCGCCATGGCGCCGATCCACTGTGCTGTTGCTGGCGCGATCAGGATCGCATCGGCGGAGTCGGCGGCAACGATGTGGCCGATGCGACCGTCGGGGAGCAGGTCGAGGAGATCGGCATCAACGGCGTGCCCTGTAAGTGTGCGCAGGGTGAGGGGTGAGACGAACCGTGTGGCGGCGGGGGTGAGGAGCGCCTGCACGTCGGCACCCTCGGCGCGGAGTGCGCGCACGATCTCGGGCGACTTGTAGGCGGCGATGGAGCCAGTGATGCCAAGGACAACGAGTCGCCCGGCGAGGCGCTTGCTCATGCGCGCACCGCTGCGGGGAGTGCGTGGATTGCACGCAGAACAAACTCGGCGTCACGATGATCGGCGGCAACTGTGGCGCACCAGCCGGCGAGCGCCGCACCGCCACTCAGCACCACGGCGGGAGTCGGCGCGCCAGGATCTCGGCTTGACATCTCTTCAATCGACTCTGCAATGAGTGCGGTGAGGGCACCGCGTGCGCCGCGGAGGATTCCGGCGCTGAGCGCTTCGGCGGTGTCGGCGCCAATAGGTCCAGCGAGATCAGGGCTCTCGTCGTAGATGGCAACGAGTGGCAGTGCGGCGGCGCCGCTCGCCAGGGCGCGGGAGGCGAGCACGGGTGAGGGGGTGATCGCGCCACCAATGAGGCGGCCACTTCGGTCGACGCAGGTGAGGGTGAGTGCGGTGCCGAGCGTCACCGCGATCGCCCCACGACCGCGTGGCGCCCCGAACTCTGTAAAGGCGAGCCATGCGGCGAGGAGTCGATCAATGCCGATCTGGGCTGGTGGAGTGAGTGCCAGCTCGAGCGGCACATCGGCCACGCTCACGAACTCAATGGAGAGATCCGCGCTCTTTGCCACCGCGCGGAGCGCCTCGGCGCCGGCTGGCACGACGCTCGCAACACGGAGGGTTGCCGCTTCCCCAGTGCGCTCCGCATCGGCGCGGATCGCTGCGATCAGCTCGGCGGCAACACCACCCCAGGCGACGGCGTCGCGGGGGTCGATAGGGGCGGGGAGGCGCACCACGGCACCGTCAAGCAGGGCGGCCTTCGCCGCACTATTCCCGAGATCAACGGCGTAGCGCACCGCTCAATGATAGGGCGGGCGGCGCGGGTGCGGCGAGGAGCCGCTCTGCGGTAGGCTCTCTCCCTCATGGATCACGAACAGCACGACCGCGCCCCCGGCCTCTTCGTTAATCGAGGCGTCGTCGTGCAGCGCGCCGATAAGGCGAATATCCTCCGCCCCCTCCTGCACCAGACGGTCTCCTATCGCCACCTTCGCGATGGCGAGCAGATCGTCCGCGGTCACGGCTGGGTCGAGGAGGTGCTGGGTGATGATCCCGAGGTCTCCTCAATCTTCACCCCACTCACCATCACCATCAATGTAGATGCCTTCGAGAGCATCGAGTTTGATCTCAGTGAGCCAGGGAACCTTCGCTATGTGCTGCGCTCCGGCTCCGACGCAGTGGAGATTGAGTACCAGGCGGGCACCCAGATTCCAGATGCTGCACCCGTGAAGAGCTGGTTGGAATATCGCGGCGAGCAGTATGTGCAGATCGAACTTCCAACTGGGGCGTGGCCAACGGCGAGTGACGATAAACCACACTCCAACGAGATCGGCTAACCTGCTGCTATGAGCACCAGCCAGCGCACCCTTGTTCTCGTCAAGCCAGACGGCGTACAGCGCCAGCTTGCTGGTCGCGTGATCACGCGATTCGAGGAGCGCGGCCTCAAGATCGTCGCCCTGAAGATCACCCCGGTGAGCGCGAAGCTCGCTGAGACCCACTACGCCGTGCACGCACAGCGCCCCTTCTTCAAGGGCCTCGTTGAATTCATCTCGTCGGGCCCAGTTGTGGCGATGGTCCTCGAAGGACCAAACGCTATTGCTGTTGTTCGTTCGATGGTCGGAGCAACGAAGCCGCACGAGTCAGCCCCCGGAACGATCCGCGGCGACTTCGCGCTGGAGACGGCAAAGAATCTGATCCACGCATCTGATGCGCCAGAGACTGCCGCAGCAGAGATTGCACTCTGGTTCCCAGAGGGTGGTCTTGTTGAATACACCCGCGCAACCGACGCCTGGATCCTCTCCGACGAGGAGTAGCTCCTCCCGCGACCGATGGTCGCTACGGCGCTGGCGAAATCTCCCCACTCCCTGACGGGACCACACTTGGCGATACCGTGGCGCTCGGCGTTGGCTCAACACTCGGCTCACTGCTCGGCGCCGGTTCAAAGCTTGCTCCTGGCGACACGCTTGGCGCTGGCGGGAGCGGACCAGTGCCACCCGACTCAAGGGCGAGCCACCCAGCTGCTGCCGCTGCCACGAAGATCGACCCTGCAACCAGCGAGACGGTGATGATGTTGGCGAACGGTCGGGTCTCCGCCTCATGCACGGTCTGACTCTCTGGCGTGAAGCCAACGAGCAGAAGTCGAATCGCTGCAACGATCAAGAGAATCTGACCGATGAACGCAAAGAGTGCGATGAGGGGATTACCACCGAGCAGCAACAGATTTAGTCGGGCTGCGAGCACGGCACCAGGTGGCAGCGCTGCGAGCGCAATGATCGCAGCGACAAGAGCAATCCCGTTTGCCCCCGTGCGACGCGCCCACCCACCGAGTTCACTAATCGAGGTGGTTCCATATCGTCGCCGCACGCTCACGAGCCAGAGACCAAAGAGTGAGATGGTCAAGATCCCGGGGAGCACGATCAGTCGTGAAGAGGTGTCGGTCGGTGACTGCAGAGCGGCCGCCGCGGCGAGCGCCAGCCACCCGGCGTTCCCCACCGCGATGAAGCCGACGATCTCACCGATGTCGTCGTGCAACAGGGCGGAGACAGCGCCGAAGACCAGTGTTGCCGCGCCCGCAAGCAGGATGCCAGGCACGATCGCGCCACCGAGAGGATCCGTGATGCCACTCGCCAGTACCGAAAGCTCGCTCATCACAATGAGCGCAAGTGCCGAGGGGATCCAGACACCGACCAGGAGCGAGCCCACGATCGGGAGGGCCTCAAAGATTTTGATCAGTCGGCCATGGAAGGGGAAGACCCCTGCGGCCACGATGAGCACGAGCGAAACGCCGAGTGCCGTTCCTGCGGCGAGCGATGCGGGGGTGGCGTACGACGCATCAACGGCGGCGTAGGAGATTGCCGTGCGCAGAATCTCAGCGATGACGACTGCGGGGAGCAGAAGGGAGACGGTTCGAAGGTCGCGGAAGACGGCACGAGCGCGACCGACATCGTCCTTGCCGCTCGCCGCTGCGCCAGAGATACCTAGGCTGGCGAAGAGGAGGAGTGAAATCGGCGCAATGCCGGATGGAATCGCCAACGCGAGATCAATCGCGGCGATACCGAACAGCGCAATCTGCCCCATGGTGCCGGCTCGACGCCCCTCGCCAGCGCCAACGATCACCGCGAAGACGATGCCGCCCAGCAGCACCAGCAGGCGACCAGGTTCCGAAGGGTCGATGGCGATCTGGCCAATCTTGAGTGTTGAGAGATAGCCGGCGCCAGCGAGCCCTGCGCCAACGGCGGTGATCAGCAGTAGGAGCTGTACGCCAAATGTTGCGTAGGTCGCGGCGTCATCACGCAGCGGTCCGCGCCAGAGTCGAATGAGCGGAACGAGGGCGAGGGAGCTCAGCGCCATGAGCATAGGGAAGAGGGCGCGGATCGCCGCCAGGGCTTCCACTTCGGTCATCGCTCCTCCTCAGCGTTTGAGATTCGCGTTGCAACGCTGCCGCCAACAACCAGGATGCAGGTGAACCCTGCGCCAATCGCTAACGAGGTGAGTGGATCAAGTGCCCCAAAGATGGAGGTGCGCAGCAGCATGGTTCCCGCAAGCGTCACAACGGCTGCGCGCGTCGTCGCTTCAATGAAGCGACTGGTAAGGAGCGGTGGGAGGCCGACGACGAGGAGTGCGACACCAGCGGCTCGGAGCGCGTCGCTACTTGATTCAATCGGGAGAGCGAGTGGCACGAGCCCAAGCAGGAGGCCTGCAATTGCGCTGGCGACGACGACTGGATGCTCGAGCAGTGTGCGCACAAGGGTGCGAAGGGCGAGATCACGGCGCAGCGCCTCTCGCTCAAAGAGGTTTTCAGGGAGTGCCGCGACGAGGCCGATACCAATTGCGGAGAGGCGCAAGATCAACCCGATGCGGTTCGGATCTGTGACGGAGAATTCGAGCGCGCTCGAGGTCAGCGCCAGGATCGCGATGGCGACCCATGCACCGCGACCGGCGCTGGTGACTGCCAGCGTGCCCGCCAGGATGGCGATGAGGACGAGAGGCAGCTCAAGGCCGGGCATCTAGGGTACGGCCTGTCGGTAGGTTGGCGGCGTGATGATGGTGAGCAGGTCGATGGGGAAGTAGCGCAAGATCGCCCGACCGATCACGCTGGTGGTGGGGATAGGGCCGTAGGCACGCGAGTCGGAAGAGTTCGATCGGTGGTCGCCGAAGACGAGGAGCTCTGTGGGCCCTAGTACCCAGCGGCCAGACTCACCGGCCCCGCCTCCGCCACCATCACGGTAGGTATAGGTCTCATCGATGGCTATCCCATTCACGCTGACCACCCCGTCGACCAGGTCGATCGTCTCGCCAGGGAGCCCAATAACCCGCTTGATATATGGGGTGCCCGATGCGTCGGCGGGCCAGGTGCTGGGGGGTCGAAAGATCACGATGTCGCCACGGTGGTATCCGGTCAGCGCCGCGGTGAGCTTATCAGCGAGCACGTACTGGCCAGGTTCGAGGGTTTGGCGCATCGAACCCTGCTCCACCCGAAAGGGCTGCGCCACGAAGGTCTGCAGGAGATAGAAGGCGAGGATGGTCAGCGCCACCGTCTGCACGATCTCTATGGCAAGTCTTCGGAGGCGCATCCCGCAGAGTATAGGCGGGGGAGGGTGTGCGGTTGACCCACGGCGGGGGCTCCCCGTACCATCACTGCACTGGGAGCCCATCCCAACAGGTCACGATAGTGATCTGGAGCCCGACAGACGCCCGACCCGAAGCGCGGTGCCAAGCACCGCGGCCACGCGACGGACCTGGACGCATCGGAGGAACAAGAAGAATGGAAATCACGTCACTCATGCTGCAGAGCCTCGTGCTCCCAGCGGCAGTTATCGCAATCCTGTTCGCCCTGTGGTTGGCCAGCGATGTGCTGCGCCGCGACAAGGGGACGCCTGCCATGCAAGACGTTGCGGGCATGATCTTCGAAGGCGCGATCGCGTTCATGCGACGCCAGTACATCACCATCAGTGTCCTCTCCGTGGCAATGGCCGTGCTGATCGGCGCGCTCATCGCCAACTTTGAGACGGCGGCCGTGGCCGATACCGAAATTTACGGAGCCGACCTCGGCATTCGCACCGGAATCGCCTTCATCTTCGGCGCCGCATGCTCCATGGCATCGGGCGTCATCGGCATGTACGTCAGCGTCAAGGCAAACCTGCGCACCACCGCCGCCGCCCGCCAGGGCGTCGTCAAGGCGGTCCAGGTTGCGATGCGCGGTGGAGCCGTCTCTGGCTTCCTCGTCGCAGCACTCTCGCTGCTCGGCGTGTACGCCGTCTTCGTCTTCTTCGGTGGACTCGAGCGCCCAGCAGAGGCGCCGTTCCTCATCGTTGGCTACGGCTTCGGCGCATCGTTCGTTGCGCTCTTCGCCCAGCTCGGTGGTGGCATCTACACCAAGGCCGCCGACGTTGGCTCTGACCTCGTAGGCAAAGTTGAGAAGGGGATCCCAGAGGATGACCCTCGCAATGCAGGCGTGATCGCCGACCTCGTGGGCGACAACGTTGGCGACTGCGCTGGCCGCGGCGCCGACCTCTTTGAGTCGACTGCTGCCGAGAACATCGGCGCGATGATCTTGGGCGTTAGCGCCTACAAGATCGCTGAGGGCATGGGTTGGGCCAACCCTGAGTCGTGGATCTTCTTCCCGCTCGTGGTGCACGCCTTCGGGCTGCTCAGCACGATCGTTGCCATGGCCTTCGTGCGCGGCAACGATAAAGAGAATCCAATGAACATCTTGAACCGCGGCTACTGGGCGACCACTATCATTTCAGCCGGCCTGCTCGCGCTCGCCTGTGCAGTGATGTTGAACGCCGGTAACTCCGACGCATGGCTCTGGTTCTTCGCCGCCGGCGTCGTCGGCCTCGCCACCAGCGTGGCGTTCGTCTATATCACCCAGTTCTACACAGCTGGCTCGTATCGACCTGTTCGTGAGATCGCAGAGGCGAGCCGCACGGGCGCCGGTACGAACATCATCGCTGGCACCGCCGTTGGTTTTGAGACCACGTTGGTGACGGCGGTCTCCATTTCGGCGGCGATCTTCGCCTCGAACTGGCTCGGCACCCAGGCTGGCATCGCCGCCGGACTTTCGGGTGACGCGCTGGAGAAGTTCGGCATCTTCGGCACCGCCGTTGCAACGGTCGGCATGCTCATGACCACCGCCTACATCTTGGCGATGGACACGTTCGGACCGATCACCGACAACGCTGGCGGTATTGCGGAGTTCAGCCGCGCGCCACAGAAGGTGCGCACCGTGACCGACAAGCTCGATGCGGTCGGCAACACGACCAAGGCGCTCACCAAGGGGTATGCGATTGCCTCGGCATCGCTCGCCACCTTCTTGCTCTTCTCGGCCTATCTCGACAAGGTGAACCTGATCCTGGAGCGCTCCGGGCGGCCGCTTATTGAGTCGGTGAACCTGGCGAGCGTGAACGTCTTTATCGGCGCCTTCATCGGCGCGATGCTCGCGTACTTCTTCAGCTCGCTCGCCATTCGCGCCGTTGGGCGCACGGCGCAGGCGATCATCGTTGAGGTTCGCCGCCAGTTCCGCGAGATTCCTGGAATCATGACCTACAAGGCGCGTCCGGATTACGCGCGCGTCGTTGACATCACCACCATTGCCGCCCTGCGCGAGATGATCGCTCCGGGTGTGGTTGCGGTGGCAACCCCGGTCCTGGTCGGTGTACTGCTCGGCGCTGAGGCGGTGGCAGGCTTCTTGATCGTCGGAACGATCAGCGGCGTGTTGCTCGCCACGGTGTTGAACAACTCCGGCGGTGCATGGGATAACGCCAAGAAGTTCATCGAGTCCGGCGGGCTCAAGGATGCGAAGGGGAAGGTCCTCGGTAAGGGGAGCGATGCCCACGCGGCCGCCGTTGTTGGCGATACCGTTGGCGACCCATTCAAGGACACCGCTGGTCCATCGCTGCACGTTCTCGTGAAGCTGCTGGCCACGGTCACCCTGGTGCTCGCACCGCTCTTTATTCGCGGCTAGTCCGCGCACTCAGGCAGTTCGCTGAGGCGGTGCTTCCCATTTGGGGGGCGCCGCCTCATGCTATGCCCCCACAGCGCCAGGTAGGCGCGTAGGCGTAGAAGAGGAGGAGCGATGGGTAGCGATCCAGTATCTGCAGCACTCATCGCCCTGCTCCTTGGACTTGTTCAAGGAGCAACGGAGTTCCTACCCATCTCGTCATCGGCACACCTCTATGCGATCCCGTATCTCTTCGGCATCAGCGATCCGCTCCTCTCGTCGCTCGCCTTCGCCGCCGTCATTCACTTGGGCACCCTCGCCGCGGTACTCGTTGCACTTCGGCACGACGTGATGCGGCTCACCCGCGTTGCGTTGCGGACTATTGCATCAGGGGGACGCCACCGTGGCGATTCCGCTGACGAGCGCCTCATCCTTGCGATTGTTATTGGAACCATCCCCGCCGTTCTTCTCGGCCTCACAGCTGGCGATCTCCTTGAAGGTGCGGTGCGTACGCCACTTGTTGTGGCAGGTGCGGTAACTGCCGGCGCGTTGCTCCTCTGGTTTGCGGAGCGTGTCGGTTCGCGCGAGCGGCCGTTGCAGAGTGTCGGCGTGATCGATGGCCTCATGGTCGGACTGGCGCAGGCGCTCGCACTGATCCCGGGCATCAGCCGCTCTGGCGCAACCATTAGCGGTGGGCTGCTGCTCGGATTCCGGCGTGAAGCGGCGGCACGATTCGGCTTCTTGCTCGGCATCCCCGCCATTGCTGGCGCAGGCACCATTGAGCTGCGACGCCTCCTTGAATCGAGCGAAGACCTTGCGGCGAGCGCGCCACTCCTCGTGATCGGCATCGTGAGCGCGTTCATCTCCGGGCTGTTCGCCATCAAGCTGCTCTTCCGCATCTTGGATGGCGGCAGCACGCGCATCTTCGTGGCGTATCGCTTCGCCTTCGCTGCAGTGTTAGTTGCCTCTGTGCTGCTCCGAGGTGGCGAGTAGTGGATCTCGGCAAGAGCGTTCGCCACCGCGCCCTGCGCGACATCGTGTCGCGGCAGGCGATCCGCACCCAGCGAGAACTTGCCACGGCGCTCAAGCGGCAGGGGATCCCCGCAACACAGGCAACACTCAGCCGCGATATCACTGAGCTCGGTCTCATTAAGGTGGATCGCGGCGGCTCACCTGCCTACGCCTTCGCCCCAGGTCGCTCGGTTGAGATCGCGTCGGAAGAGCGGCTGCATGCCCTGCTCAGTGCGATCCCACTCGACGCCTCGGTGGCAGGGTCAATCCTGGTGCTCAAGACTCTGCCAGGGAGCGCGCACGCCATTGCCGCCTCCCTCGACCGCCTCCGACTCCCCGAGATCGTTGGCACGGTGGCGGGGGATGACACCCTCTTCGTGGCCGTGCGCGATGCGGCGGCGATGCGCAAACTCCGCAAGCGCCTGACCGATCTCGCCCAGCGAGGCTAATCACCGCCGCGGGCGCTAGGATTCCCAGCATGTATTGGGCAGATGAACTCGCCGCACGCGTCTCCGGGCCCCAGGTCGTCAACGACTCCAAGACCCCATCGGGGACGGTGCACGTTGGCTCCCTCCGCGGACCAGTCATGCATGACGCTATTGCCCGCGCCCTGCGCGACCGCGGCATCCCCGTACAGTTCCGCTACGGCGTTGAAGACATGGATGCGATGGATGCGCAGGCACTCCTCACCCCCGACGCTGTGGAGCGCTACATGGGCGTACCACTCGCACACGTTCCCGCACCCGAGGGGAGCAGCGCCGAAAACTACGCGCGTCACTTTGTGGGGACGCTCTTCTTCCCGACGTTTGCGCGCCTCGGCATTCGCCCCGAGTTCTACTGGCTCTCTGAGATCTATCCAACCGGGCAGCTCGATCCATTCATTCGCACCGCCCTCGATAAGGCGCAGGTGATTCGCGACCTCTACGTGCGCGTCAGCAACGTGGAGCGCCCTGCAGGTTGGCTGCCGATCCAGGCGATCTGCGAGGCCTGCGGTCGCGTTGGTACCACCCTCTCCGACGACTGGGACGGCGAAACGATTCGCTACCGCTGTCTCCCGGACTACGTGAAGTGGGCACAGGGCTGCGGCCATGAGGGGCGACTCGCACCGTTCGGCGGCAAGGCCAAGATGCCGTTCAACGTGGAGTGGGCGGCGAAGTGGTCGCTGATGGGCGTCACCATTGAAGGGTGCGGCAAGGATCTTGGGACAAAGGGCGGATCACGCGATCGCAGCGAGGCGATCTCGCGCGAAGTCTTTGACCGTGAGCCGCCGATCAACGTGATGTACGAGTTCCTCAACGTTGGCGGTAAGAAGATGTCGACCTCCAAGGGGCTCGGCGCTGCGGTGCACTCCATCTCCGAGTCCATTCCGCCTGAGGTGTTGCGCTTCCTCTTCCTGCGCCCACGTCCGAACCACGCGATCGACTTTGATCCGGCTGGCAGCGACGCGATTCCGCGACTGCACGATGAGTACGACCGCATCAGCGCCGCTACCGCAGGCAAGACGGTGCGTGGCGAACTGCCGCCCGATCACGAGCGCCTGCAGTTCTTCAGCCAGATCGCCGACAGCACCGCCGAGGCGGCGAAAGAGGTTGCTGCTGCGTGGCGTCCAGCATTCGGGCAGCTCTCCCTCTTACTGCAGCTCCCAGGCGTGAACGTTGCTGAGCGCGCCGCGGCAGAGAAGGGGAGCCCACTCACCGCTGCCGAATCGGCTGAGCTGAATGAGCGCATTACCGCCGTTACCAACTGGCTGCGTGATTACGCGCCAGAAGAGGCGCGCATCGCGGTGCGCCCAGAACTACCGACCGATGCCGTTGCGGCACTCAGCGCGGAGGAGCGCGCCTGGCTTGGCGCTCTCGCCCCACAGATTGAAGCCGCGATCGCCGCCGATGCCACGGCACTCGGCAGCGGCGATGCCTGGCAGGCGCTCATCTTTAGTGCCGCCAAAGAGGCGGGCTTGCAGCCGGTGCGCGCCTTCGCCTCGCTCTACGCTGCTTTCCTCGGGCGAACGAACGGCCCACGCGCGGGCTGGCTGCTCGCAGCGATCGATCGCACCCTTATCCTTACTAGGCTGCGCGATGCTGCAGCGGTACAGGGGGTAAACGCATGAGTGTGGGTACACAGCGACTCCGCGACGACGCCGACCGACTCCGCGCGGGCGCGATCGCCAAGCGCGAAGACCCGAAGGTTGTTGACGCTGCGCTCGCTGCAGACGCCGCGCGTCGCGATCTCTCGCAACGCGTTGACGCCCTGCGCACCGAGCGCAAGCGCCTCTCTGCCGAGGTTGGTGCACTGCTCGGCGGGAAGCCAGCCGTTCCTGCTACTGATCCAAAGGTTGTCGCGCTCAAGGCTGATTCCCAGAAGGTCGCCACCGAGATGGAGACGCTCGAGAAAGAGCTCGCCGCCGCTGAGGCACAACTCGAAGACTTGCTGCTCCGCATTCCGAACCCGCCCGACGAAGACATTCCGGTTGGCGGCGCCGAGGCGAACACCACGATTCGTACCTGGGCACCTGCAGGGCACCCCGCAATCGGCGCAAAGGGCGAAGACCCAGCCACTGCAGCAGCGCCAGAGCACGATGTGGTCGCGGAGCGACTCGGCATCTTTGATCTGGAGCGCGGCGCGAAGGTGGCGGGTGCCGCCTTCCCGGCGTACCGCGCCGATGGCGCTGCGCTGATTCGCGCGCTGATCAACTTGTTCCTCGACACCCATGTGCGTGAGAACGGCTTCACCGAGATCTGGCCACCGATCCTGATCAACGAGGCGTCGGCACGCGGCACAGGGCAGATCCCTGACAAGGAAGATCAGATGTACGTGGTCGGTCGCGACGGCTTCTATTTGGCGCCAACCGCCGAGGTGCCGGTGACGAACATGCATCGCGACGAGATCCTCGACGGTGCGGATCTGCCGATTCGCTACGCCGCCTACACCCCATGTTTCCGTCGCGAGGCGGGTGCCGCTGGCCGCGAGACGCGCGGCATTCTGCGCCTGCATCAGTTCGACAAAGTGGAGATGGTCAGCTTTGAGCGCCCTGCAGAATCAGCCGCTGCACTTGAGTGGCTCACCGCCCGCGCCGAGTCACTTCTGAAGCAACTCGAACTGCCGTATCGCGTCTTACTGATGGCAACAGGGGACATGGGCTTCGTGCAGATGCGCAAGTACGACCTTGAGGTGTGGGCACCAGGTTCGAAGCGCTGGCTCGAGGTGTCGAGCTGCTCCAACTTTGGCGACTACCAGGCGCGCCGCATGGCGATTCGTTACCGCACCGCGCAGGGTGAGAAGCCAGAACTCGTACATACGTTGAACGGCTCAGGGCTCGCAGTGCCGCGCGTCCTTGCCGCACTCCTCGAACATGGTGCGCAGCCCGACGGCAGCGTGAATCTCCCAGCCGCGCTGCACCCATACCTGGGTGGCCGCACACACCTCGCGCCGCCAACCAAGAGCTAGCGGCCAATCCGATACACTCCCTCGTGGAGGGGTGCCGGAGTGGTTGAACGGAGCTGTCTTGAAAACAGCCCAGGCTGGTAACGGTCTGCGGGGGTTCGAATCCCTCCCCCTCCGCCACACCCCAATCGCTCACTCTGCGCCAGACTGCGCGTCATGAGTAGCGGCCTCTGTTCCATCTGCATCCATGCGCGGCTCGTGGTGAGCGGTCGCGGTTCGCACTTTATGCGCTGTGGGCTCTCAGATACCGATGATCGCTTCCCGCGCTACCCGCGTCTACCGGTGATGCGCTGCGCGGGATTTAGCGCTGAGACTCCGCCCGACGTGTCGCCGCCATCAGCAGCGTCCACAACTCCACCAGATCCTCAGGAGTAAGGGCACCCGCACCGCGCGCGGCAACGCGTGCAAGGAGTGCCGCCTCGCGCTCTGGGTCCTGCACCGCGCGCCCGAGTGCCGCCTTCGCGTCGCCCGCTTCAAGGGCGAGCTCGGTTCGTGCGGCGAGCAGCGTCAGCAGCTGGTCGTCAATGGTGTCGATCGCGGCGCGAATCTCTTGCAGGCGTGCAGCAGGGTCGCTCACTGGTGACCATCCGCGCTGCGCGCCGCGCTCTGCAGCTCGGCGATCAGGGCAACCGCGCGCAGGTAGCCGGTGGCACCGTAGCCACGCACGGTGACGGCGGCAAGATGCTCAACGAAGTTCACGTTGCGGAACGGCTCTCGCGTTGCTGGATCACTGAGATGCACCTCGGCGAAGGGTCGCTCCACGGCGAGGAGTGCGTCACGCAGGCTGATGCTGGTGTGGGTGAGTCCCCCAGGATTGATGATCAGCCACGAGAAGTCGCGAACGTGTAGGCGGTCGATCAGCTCGCCCTCATGATTTGACTGCACCGCATCAACAAGGTGTAGCCCGGCGGCTGCCGCCGCGGTTGCTACCGACGCTTCAATCTCGGCGAGGGTGGTGGTGCCGTAGGTCTCTGGCTCGCGCTCACCGAGTAGGTTCAGGTTCGGACCACTCAGCATGAGAAGGCCATCACCAGCGGCGTGGACGCGGGTGCGTGGGCTCATCACTGCCAGCTCAATGCGCTTTGAGATCTCTGCCATGACTCCCCCTTACTTAACGCCGGCCAACATCGCGACCGCTGCGCGCTCTACGAGGCTAGCAGGAACATCGTTGCGAATAACGTAGCCGTCGTCCGTTGCCAAGACCCAACGAATCTTCGCCTCGGCAACCTTCTTGTCGCGGCTCGCCGCGGCGAGCAGTGCAGCGACAGGTTCCGTGCGCGGGGCAACGCCGAGGCCGAGGGCATTGAGCAGCGCGGTGCCACGTTCAGCGAGTGCCGCGGGCGTCACGCCAAGCTCTACGCCGATCTGGAGTGCGGCGCGCAGGCCGTAGCCGACCGCTTCACCGTGCAAGAGGTTCTGGTATCCGGCCGCCTGCTCAAGGGCGTGCCCGAGTGTGTGGCCAAGATTCAGGCTCATGCGCTCGCCTGACTCGCGTTCGTCGGCGGCAACCACGCGGCACTTCCACCAACCGGCGCGCTCCACGATCTCGGCGAGAGTGCCGTCGTCGTGCAGTGTTGGATCACCAGCCACCAGTCGAGGGGCGGCTTCTTCGAGCACCGTGAAGAGACGCACATCGCCGAGAAGGGCAATCTTCACCGCTTCGGCAGATGCGGCGATCAATTCCCGAACGGGGAGGGTGCGCAGCGCCGCAAGATCGGCAATCACCGCTTCAGGCTGATGGAACGCGCCAACGAGATTCTTCCCCTCAGGAAGATCGACACCAGTCTTGCCACCGAGTGAGGCGTCAACCTGCGCCGCGAGTGTGGTTGGCACGGCGATCCAGTCGACGCCGCGCAGATAGAGGGCGGCAAGGAGACCAGCGGCATCGGTGAGTGCACCGCCACCAACGGCAACGATCAGATCTCGACGCTCCACACCAGCGTTGGCGAGACGCTGTGCCGCGGCACCAATCTCATGGAGCTCCTTCGCCGCCTCACCACTCGGCAGCTCGAGCGAAATCACGGTGATGCCAGCGGCTGTGAGTGCATCACGCAGGCCGTTGGCAAAGGCACGCGCCGCATTCGGCTCGGTGGCCAACACCATCCGCGAGAGACTGCGCTCCGCCAGCAGGGCACGCAACGCATCAACGGCGATCCCATCACCTACGAGCCAGCGGCCAGAAACGGTCTCGGCGTTCACGAGTGGGCGGACAGCTCGCGTAGAGGCGCGCAGGAGTTCAATCGCCTCGTCGGCAAGTGATCCGGGGCTGCGTGTGCTGCGCAGGTGAATACCTGGGCGGTAGAAGCGCTCACGATCGCCACGCAGGCGTTCCAAGGTGGCGACCGGATCGGCGTGGTTCATCAGCGGTCGCACGACACGCGCCGTGCGCAGTCGTCGAGCGATGGCGTTGTCGGGGGCGTCGAGCCAGAAGAGGATCGCTCGCTCGCGGAGCGCCCAGCGACTACGCGGGTCTGCTGCAGCACCACCACCCAGCGCCACGACGCGGCCAATGCCGAGCTCTGCACCAATAGATCCGGCGGGCGGCTCCGGCGACACAAGTGATGCGATCAGTTGCCGCTCGCGTAGTCGGAAGCCCGCCTCCCCCTCGCGTTCAAAGATCAACGCCACGCTGTCGTTCTTTACGCCCGTCTCCGCGATGACCGCACGGTCGGTATCAAGGAAAGGGACGCCGAGCTTCGCTGCGAGACGCTTGCCGAGCGAACTCTTCCCAACGCCGGGGAGGCCAACCAGAGCGAGATCGCGTGGAGCGGTCATCGCAACCTAGTCGTCGCCGCCGGAGCCGGCGCTGGTGCCACCCGCCGATGGGGCGGTACGCGGCGCTGCAGATCGCGCGCGCAGGGCGGCAAGGTTTGCCTGGATCTCTGCGAGTGAGTCGCCGCCCGTCTTCTCCAGCAGGAACGGCACGATCGCGAGGGCAACCATCGCCTCACCGATCACGCCGGCTGCGGGAACGACACTGATGTCGGAGCGCTCGTAGTGCGCCTTCTCGACCTTCTCGCCGGTGATCAGGTCGGCAGATGGGAGTGGTCGCGCCAGGGTGCTGATCGGCTTCACGGCGCCACGCACCACGATCGGTTCACCATTGGAGACGCCACCGGTGAGACCGCCGGCGCGATTGGTGCGATGCACCCAGCTGCCGTCGGGGGAGCGACCCTCAATCACGTCATGCACTTCGGAGCCGAAGATGCGCGTCTGCTCGAAGCCGAGGCCAAACTCCACACCCTTCACGCTCTGAATGCTGGCGATTGCCGCGGCAAGCGCCGTGTCGAGTCGGCGATCCCAATGTACGTACGAGCCAAGCCCCATTGGGAGCCCCTTCACCACGACTTCGAAGATGCCGCCGACGGTGTTTCCTGCTGTGCGTGCCTCATCGATGCGAGCGACCATGCGCTCCTCTGCGGCAGGGTCCGGGCAACGAAGCGGGCTCGCCTCCGCCTCTTCGCGAGTGCGCGTGCAGTTCGCAGGATCCACGGCCACGCCGCCCACCTCAGCGGTGAAGGACCAGATCTCAATACCGAGTGCGCTAAGCAGCGCCTTGGCAACGCCGCCAGCGGCAACGCGCGCTGCGGTTTCGCGTGCCGAGGCGCGCTCCAACACGTTGCGCACGTCATCAAAGCCGTACTTCAACGCACCGGCAAGGTCAGCGTGCCCTGGGCGAACGCGTGTGACAGGGATTGCCCGCTTCGTGCCTTCGGCTGCCGATGCGGCGAGGGCCGCAGCTTCATCGGCACTGAGTGGGGCGACCTGCATCACGCTGGTCCAGTTCTCCCAGTCGCGGTTCTCAACGAGCAACAAGATGGGGGAGCCGAGCGTCTCGCCGTGTCGCACGCCGCTGCGAATCCGCGCGCGGTCCTGCTCAATCGTTTGACGAGCGCCGCGGCCGTAGCCACCCTGGCGCCGACGCATATCAATTTCGAGGGCGGCCTCTGTGAGTGGCACGCCCGCGGGCATCCCCTCAACAATCACGCCGAGCTCTGGTCCGTGTGACTCGCCTGCGGTCAAGAAACGAAAGGCCATGATCTCCCCCCTCTACTTCGCGTTCTGCTTCGCTGCAGTGTCAAACGCTTCGCGCATCACTGCAATAGGAGCGGGTCGCCCCGTCCACAGTTCAAAGGCCGCCGCACCCTGCAGCAGCAACATCTCACGTCCGTCGATCGCCTCGGCGCCCGCGGCGCGTGCCGTGCGCACCAGCGCCGTCTCGCCCGGCGCATAGACCACGTCGATCACGAACTGACCTGCGCGGAAGGCCGCCGCTGGGAGCGGCAGCGCGCCGTCACTCAAGCCGAGCGTGGTGGCATGCACCACGAGGCCGGCAATCTGCGCCTCTTCAATCAGGAGTCCCTCATGCCACGGCGCGGCGCGCACGGTGAGGTGTGGCGAAGCCTTGCGCACTTCGGCAACGAGGCGCTCGGCGCGAGCGAGATGCCGATTCGCAATGGAGATCTGCGCAACACCGGCGGTCACGAGTGCCGAGATCGCCGCCTT
>CAMAXG010000020.1 GCA_945862225.1 Thermoflexus hugenholtzii JAD2
ATCCCCGCGCTCCCCTGTCGGCACTCCCGCAGGAGCTGACCCTTCAGGCCTCGTCACAACGAGTCGTGCGCCGACACAGGTGCACGCTTCAAGCACGGTGGCAACGACCGAATCATTAACAGGATC
Source organism: Thermoflexus hugenholtzii JAD2 (assembly GCA_945862225.1). GTDB lineage: Bacteria > Chloroflexota > Limnocylindria > Limnocylindrales > Limnocylindraceae > Limnocylindrus. The sequence continues at coordinate 127 of CAMAXG010000020.1, forward strand.
GACCAAGAGGACTGCGTCGAAGCTTGTCAGATAGCGCAAGGCCAACTGCAGGTCGGCCGCATCCATCTCGAGAGGACTTGCGCCATCAACTGCGGTTGCCAACGCACCATCACGAATGAGCGCCACGTGGCCGATCCCCGCGGCTGCAAGCTGCGTGATGACCGCTTCACCCGCTGCGTCAACACCGATCTTACTCACCATCTCAACAGGCTCGCCAGTAGCTGTGAGGGCGAGTGCCGCCGTGGCGGCGTAGCTGCCAAGGCCATAGGTCGCCCCCTCGGTGCGCGCGCTGAGGGTGCCGATCACAACGATCATGCCGAGGCTGCGCTGTCTGCTTCGACCTGCACGGTGAGCCCTTCAGCCTCAAGTGGCCCGGTGATCGCAGCGGCATCCCCAACAATCACGATCTTTTCCGCAGAGGCGGCCAACTCATCGGCAATCAGCGCAATCGCTGCGCGGTTGACGGCAGCGACTCGTTCACGGAAGTGATCTGGCTCATTAGGCGAGAGTCCGAGCACCGTAAGGGCCGCGGCCATGCTTGCCACTGGTGTGGCGGTGCCAAAGCGCAACGGGAAGGTTCCGCAGAGATAGTCGCGCGCCTCGGTCAGCTCTTCATCGGTTGGTGGTGCGCTCTGCATCGTGGCGAGTTGTCGGCGCGCCTCGGCGAGTGCCGGGGCGGTCACGCCCGTCTCCACTGCAGTCCCCGCCATAAATGGACCACGCCCGCGTCGAAGATCGAATCGAGCGCCAGCACCGTAGGTGTAGCCCTTCTCTTCGCGCAGCACGCGATTGAGCCGCGAGCCAAAGAGTCCGCCAATGATCTCGGCGTAGACGAGTGCGGCGTGGTGGTTCGCATCGAGTCGCGAGCGACCGATACGACCGATGCGGATCTCCGACTGCACCGAACCGGGTCGGTCCAACACCTTCACGAGCGGAGTGGCGCTTGCCGCAGAGGGAGCGGGCGCGGCGCGATCTGGCTCACCGCGGCCCCAGGTGCCGCCACCTGCGCTGATCTCACTGAGGCGGCTCGCCTCGATCAGGGCGAAGGCTGCGTCGGCATCAATGTCGCCAGCGAGGACGAGTGTTGGCGTGCCGGTGCGCAAGATCTCCTGGTGTCGCGCAACAACCTGGTCGCGCGTCAGGCGTGCGACGCCGTCGGCGGTTCCAGCGAAGGGTCGACTGTAGGCGGCCTCTGGCGCGTAGAGAGCTGCAGAGAGCGCATCAACGGCGCGACTTCGTGGGCTCGCATGCGCCTGCTTGATGGCGGCGAGTCGCAGCGCCTTCAGTCGCTCTACATCCGCTTCGGGGATGCACGGGGTGAGTGCGATCTCGGCCATCAGATCAAAGACGCCAGTGAGGCGCGAGACCGGTGCGCCAGCGCCCACGGTGAGGCTCTCCCAGCCTGACTCCGCGCCAATCGATGCACCGAGCAGCTCCCCCGCCTCAATGAGTCCGTCGGCGTCGTGGTGCTCGGTCCCCTCCGTGAGGAGGCGCGCCAACAGGGCTGATAGCCCCGACTCTTCTGGTCGCTCCCCTGCCGCGCCGCCGCCGAAGAGCATCTGAATCGAAGCGATTGGGCGTGATGGCATCGGGAGCAGGATCACGCGCATCCCGGCACTCGTCACGCGCTCAATGGCACGTGGGAAGCGCCAGTCGCGTGGTGCCCCAGGACCTGGACGCACCGCAGCCTTGCTCATGACTGACCCTCCGGTACGTACCAGAGCACGATGCGGTTCTCCTTCGCAAAGAGCTTCGCCGCCGTCTGCACCTGGTCCGCCGTTACGGCAAGGGCAAGGTCGAGATCGCGATTGATGCGACCCGGATCATTCAGCAGCGTGGCGTACATGCCGACCGCGTCGGCGAGCTCCTCTGGGTCAGATCGCGCCAATAGCTCCTCAGATTCCGTGAGCGCCTTTGCGCGCTCCAACTCTGCCGACGTTGGGCCCTCAGCGGCGAGGCGCTCCAACTCTTCCACAAAGGCACGCTCTACCGCCTCGTTTGACGCGCCTGGGCGCACCGTAGCGGCGCCAACAATGATCGATGCGCCGCCAACGAACGGAAGGAGCGAGAGGCTCATATCCTGCGCCACCTGCTCATCGCGAACGAGGCGTCGGTAGAGGCGACTCCCCTTCCCTCCCGCGAGGATCTGGGTGGCAATCTCAATCGCTGGAATCAGTGGTGCGCTGAGCACGGGTGCGCGGAAGGCGAAGTGCACGCGCGCCTCGGGAACCTTGTCGTGGATCGTCTTGCGGATCTCACCGCCGAGCGGTGCGCTCAGCGCGAGGTCGGGGTGCGCCGGAAGTGCAGGGTTGGCGGGGATCACACCGAAGTGTCGCTCCACGGCGGCGATGATCTCCTCTTCATCAATGTCGCCGACAACCGTGAGCACGGCATTGTTCGGTGCGTACCAGGTGGTGAAGAAGCTGCGCACATCTTCAAGCGAGGCGGCATCAAGGTCTTCCATGGAGCCGATGGTTGGGTGATGGTACGGGTGCCCCTTCGGATAGGCGAGCGCGAAGAGTTCGATGTAGGCGCTGCCGTACGGCTGGTTGTCGTAGCTGGAGCGCTTCTCGTTCTTCACCACGTCGCGCTGGTTGTCGAGGTTCGCCTGGTCAAGTGCCGACAGAAGTGTGCCGAGTCGGTCGGCCTCCATCCAGAGAATCAGTTCTGCCCACTCCGCTGGAACGGTGGCGAAGTAGTTGGTCCGGTCGAGCCAGGTGGTGGCGTTCCCCTCTCCGCCGATCGATTCAACGAGGGTGAGGTGCTCCGCCTTGGTGACGTTCTCTGAGCCTTGGAACATGAGGTGCTCAAAGAGGTGCGCGAATCCAGTGCGCCCGGCGCGTTCGTCTTTTGATCCAACGTGATACCAGATGTTGACGGCGGCAATCGGCGCTGTGCGGTCAACGATCAGGAAGAGGCGCAAGCCATTCGCAAGCCGGTGTTCACGAATCGGCAGCGGCGGCGTCGCCGTGCGCGTCGTCATCCTAGTTTGTCAGGGAGATGGGTAGAGCCAGAAAGAGGAGGGCGCCACAGATACCAAGGGCGAGACCCTGCGCTGCGATAACGAGTGCAGTCCGACGATCAGCTGCGAGTGCAGCCTGGTCGCTCACGCGACTCATCTCGCCGATCTTTCCAAGGTTGAAGGTGCCCGCCAGGCCGTACGCCATGCAGAAACGTCGACGCGCCTGAATCCAGCCGATCGCTGCGCCGGTCAGCGGCAGCGCAACAAGAAGGCGCGCAAAGTCACCGGGGGCCGAACCGAACGCGAGCAGAGCGACACCAAGTCCAATGCTTGCGATGAGGCCGGCGACTGCGGCCTTGCGGCGGCGCGCGATCTCATCGGCTCCAATGTTGCATGCGCCTGGGGCGTAGGTCAGTTCCATGCGTCTATCGTAGCCCGACATGCTTGCCCGCTGCTAGCTGACCTGGTCTTGACTGGGATCCTGCGGCCCAGTTAGTCGGGGCGGTCGTTTTGGCGACCTATTGGAGGGTGAGGAGAAGCAGTTGCCCTTGGCCATGGTCGAGCAGCCAGACCCTGCCGGTTCGATCGGTGATGATCCCCGAGACCTCACGCAACCCCTCACCGAGGATAAGGACGGTGCGGGCCGGGTCGGCAACTCGACCGGTCGGGAGGTCAGCGCTGATCGCCCGAATCTGCCCATCGCACCAGTCGGTAAAGAGGAACCAGCGCGCGCCACGCGGGTCATTGGCAAGTGCGCCACCGCTGATTGAGCAGGCCCCACTGTCGTGACGATAAACGCCAATCGGCGCGGCGTAGCCAACAGGCTCACTGCAGGTGGTCGGCTCGTAGCAGCGATCCCCCTCGATGATCCGCCACCCGAGGTTCGCCCCATCTCGTTCGGGGCCCGCGAGAAGACGGGTCACCTCTTCGGTCGCGCTCTGTCCCACGTCGGTGACCCAAAGGGCGCCGTCGCGAGGGTCGAAGACAGCGCGCCAGGGATTACGCAGCCCGGACATCCAGACCAGCGGCGGAGGTGGCGCAGCGCCGGCCCGAACCGCAGTCTCAGCCGCTTCGGCGTCGAGTAAGAGAATCTTGCCAAGCAGGCTTCGGGGATCTTGAGCGCGATTCTCGGGATCACCACCCGAGCCGCCGTCGCCGGTTGGGATGACGAGGCGGCCATCAGCACGGAAGAGGATCTCGCCGGCGTTGTGGTTGGCATAGGGCTGGTCAATGACCAAGAGTGGGAGTGGCTCACCAAGAATGCGCGGGCTCGGTGCATCAAGATTGATTTCGACCACCGCCACCACCGTCGCCCCGTCGCCGCGTCGTGTGTAGTTGAGATAGAGGCGCGACTCACGGTTCGTGCCCCCGCTCGCCTCACCAAACTGGGGATGGAGGGCGATCCCGAGTAGACCCCGCTCACCACCCGCCGAGAGGAGGGCGCCAACATTGGCAATCAAGGTTGGCGCAGGATCGGTCTCGCGCGGATCAAGCAGAAGGAGTCGGCCGCCCTGCTCGGCGACAAGGAGCTGACCATCGGGAACCTCCTGAAGATCCACAGGCTTATTCAAGCCATCAACTGTCAGAGTGATGCGCATCCCGGGTCGCACCAGCGCCTCATCTGATGACCCAGGGGTGGTGTCTGGAGTGCCGCCGGACGGTGCAGATGGGGACGGCGCGAGCGGGGTGGGCTTGAGCCCTTCTCCGCAGGAGAGGGTCAGCAGTGCAAGTGCAAGCAGGGCGGGAAAGAGCGGCCAGAGACGACGCGGGCGGTTCACTGGGTCACTCACGTGACTGATCTCGCGAACCTTGTCAAGGTTGAAGGTGCCCGCCAACTCGTACGCTGTTCAGAAACGTCGACGGGCCTGAATCGAGGCGACCAGCGCAACACCAAGTCCAATGTTGCATGCGCCCGGGGCGTAGGTCAGTTCCATGCGCCTATCGTAGCCCGCGTACGCCAATCGGGTTCAGTGATACGCCCGACATGCTTGCCCGCACCGAGAGCGCCTCTGCCGACGCCACGGCGGTCTCCATGGCGGTGAGGCAGAGCACGCCGTACTCCACCGCGGCGAGGCGGATCTCTAGTGCGTCGCGCAGCGCCCCGGTTGCCATCGACGGCGTATTGACGACGAGGGCGACCGCGCCAGAGCGAATCAGGTCGGCAATGCCGGGCGCCCCATCGCGCCCCTGGTCACCGAGCGGGTGTGCCGTGCCCGCAGTGATGCCGAGCGCCGCCAGGGCGCTGCGCGTACCGGGCGTGGCGACTAGCTCGTAGCCGGCGGCGAGGAGTGGCGTGGCGAGGCGCGCCAGAAGGTGCTTGTCGCGGTCGGCGATGCTCAGGAGGGCAATGCGCTGCGGGTCGCGCGGCGGTGGTGGCAGCAGGTTCGCTGCAATCAGCGCCTTGCCGAGCGCCTCCTCCGCCGTCAGGCCGAGGCCGATCACCTCGCCCGTCGACTGCATGAATGGCCCCAGCGTTGGATCGACGCCACGAAGCTTTGCGGTGCTGAACGCTGGAGCCTTCACCGCCACACCAGTGGGTGCTGAGGCGATCCCCGATGCATAGCCCTTCGATGCCAACGTGTCACCAAGTGCGATGTCAACGGCGAGCGGCACCATCGGGATCCCCGTCACCTTGCTCATGAACGGCACCGTTCGGCTTGCGCGCGGGTTCACCTCAATCAGGTAGATCCCCTCATCGCGCACGATGAACTGCGCGTTCACCAAACCGCGCACGCCGATCTCGCGCACGAGGCGCATGAAGATTTCCGCCAGATCTTCTTGCTTTGCCGCCGGGAGTCGTTGCGGTGGATACACGGCAATCGAGTCGCCCGAGTGCACGCCGGCGAGTTCGACGTGCTCCAAGAGGCCAGGGATCAGCACCGTCTCACCGTCGGTGACCGCGTCGATGTCAATCTCAATCCCCTCAAGGAAGCGATCAATGCGCAGCGGTCGACCGTCGCCGATCTCGCCGATACGGTCAAGCTGACGCTCAAGATCGGGACGCGAATAGGCGAAATCAATCGCGAGACCGCCAATCACGTACGACGGTCGCACGATCACCGGATAGCCGATGCGCTCCACCAGGTCGATCGCCTCTTGACGGCTACGCGCCAGGCCGCCCTCGGGCTGCAAGATACCGAGTCGATCCAGGAGCGCCGCAAATCGCACGCGATCCTCGGTCTCGTCGATCGCCTCGAGTGAGGCTCCAAGAAGCGGCACACCCGCCGCAGCGAGCGGCGCCGCAAGATTGAGTGGCGTCTGGCCGCCGAACTGCACAAACGCTGGAAGCGTTGCCTCCCCCTCCGGCGATTCGGCACGAACGATCTCCATGATCGATTCAGCATCGAGCGGTTCGAAGTAGAGGCGCGTCGACGCATCAAAGTCGGTCGAGACCGTTTCGGGATTGCTGTTCACCATCACCGCCGACCAGCCCCGCTCCGTCAGGCGCTCCGCGGCGCGCACGGCGCAGTAGTCAAACTCAATCCCCTGACCAATGCGCACCGGCCCAGAGCCAATCACCATCGCCGCCTGTCGCGGCACCGGCGGCGCCTCTGGTGGTGAGCCAGCCGCCGCGTACGTGGAGTAGAAGTAGGGCGTGGCGGCGGCGAATTCCGCGGCACAGGTATCAACCATCGCGTACCCCGGCGTGAGGCCGAGCTGCGAACGCCGCTGCGCAATGCGCGGCTCCGAGACACCACTCATCAGCGCAAGGTCGCGGTCACCGATCGCAGAACGTTTCGCCGTGGCAAGCAGCGAGACCGATGCAGGGTCTGGGCCGATGAGCGTCTGCCCCGCCTCGCGCACCCGATGCTCAATGGCGATGAGGCGCTCAAACTCCGCAAGGAACCAGCGCGTGATCCCCGTCGCGGTGTGGATCTGGTCGGCGCTCACTCCTCGACGCATTGCCGCAAAGAGTCGCCAGAGTCGTGAGTCAGATGGCCGCAAGAAGTGGCGCAGTGCTACGGCATCGTTGCTCGCAATGATCGGCGCGAGCTCCGCTTCCCACGACACCTCTTCGGCCGTTGGACCGCTCCCCGACTGTTCCATTGAACGCAGGGCTTTATTCAGTGCGGCACCAAAGGTGCGATCGATCGACATCACCTCACCGGTCGCCTTCATCTGACTGCCGAGCAACCGATCGGCACCAGGGAACTTGTCGAATGGGAAACGCGGCAGCTTCACCACGATGTAGTCGAGGGCGGGCTCAAAGGCGGCGACGGTGGTGCGCGTGACGGCGTTCGGGATCTCGCGCAGCGTGCGACCGATGGCAATCTGCGCGGCGACACGCGCGATCGGATAGCCGGTCGCCTTACTGGCGAGGGCTGAGCTGCGGCTGACGCGCGGGTTCACCTCAATCACCACGTACTCGGTGTAGTCGGGCGAGAGGGCCAACTGCACGTTGCAGCCCCCCTCGACGCCGAGGGCGCGAATGATGTCGAGCGAGGCGGTGCGCAGGCGCTGATGCACCGGGTCGGGCAGGGTCTGCACGGGGGCGACCACGATGCTGTCGCCTGTATGAACGCCGAGCGGGTCGACGTTCTCCATGGAGCAGACGGCGATGCAGGTGTCCTCGGCGTCGCGCATCACCTCGTATTCGATCTCCTGCCAGCCAACGAGGCAGCGCTCGATCATCACCTGGCGAATTGGGCTGGCGCGCAGGCCACTCTGCACGCGCTCCCAGTACTCCTCCTCGGTGGCAACGATGCCGCCGCCCGTGCCGCCGAGCGTGAAGGCGGGGCGAATAATTGCGGGGAGGCCGATCTGCGCGAGCGCCGCCGTCGCCGCCTGCATGCGCTCGTCGTCGTTTGCCCCTTGCACCATGGCGCTCGGTGCTGTGGGCTGCCCGATGCGATCGCACATCTCGCGGAAGAGCTCGCGATCCTCCGCCATCTTGATCGCCGCGAGTGGTGTGCCGAGCAGGCGAATCGGATAGCGCTTGAAGACGCCGGCATCATCGAGCGCCACCGCCATGTTGAGTGCGGTTTGTCCTCCGAGGCCAGCGAGTAGCCCCTCCGGCTTCTCTCGTTCAATGATGCGCTCGATCACCTCGACGGTGAGTGGCTCGAGATAGACAACATCGGCGACCGATGGGTCGGTCATGATCGTCGCTGGATTGGAGTTCACGAGAATCGTGCGAATCCCTTCGGCGCGGAGTGCGCGACACGCTTGGGTTCCCGCATAGTCAAACTCGGCCGCCTGTCCAATTACAACTGGCCCTGAGCCGATGATCAGAACGCTTGCTGGCTTCCCGCTCATCGCGCACTCCGATCAATCGCATTCATGAAGCGATCAAACACTGGCGTGGCGTCAAGCGGGCCCGGCGAACCTTCGGGGTGATACTGCACCGTCTCGATCGGCAGCTCGCGGTGCCGCAGTCCCTCAACGGAGCCGTCGTTCAAGTTGATCTGGCTCACCTCGAAGCCAGAGTCCGCAGGGAGCGTGCCGCCAACCACCTCAACTTCGTGATTCTGCGCCGTTACGTAGACGCGGCCGCTCGGCAGGTCGCGCACCGGATGATTCGCACCGTGATGCCCGAACGCGAGGCGCTTCGTCTCGGCACCGGCGGCGCGCGCCACGATCTGATGCCCAAGGCAGATGCCGAGCAGCGGTCGCCCCGTGGAGATGATCTCGCGCGCCAGTGCAACGGGTCCAGTAAGTCGCGCCGGGTCCCCAGGGCCAGGCGAGAGCACCACGCCGACCGGCCCACCCTCTAGTAGGTCGTGGCTCGAAGTGTTGTGTGGGTGCACGCGCACGCGCAGGCCGCGTGATCGCAGCGCGCGAACGATGTTGGACTTGAGTCCGAAATCTACGACCACAACGAGCGGCTCGTTGGCGTCGCCGTAGGTCTCAACGCGGGTTGGCGAGACCTGGGCGACAAAATCTTCGCTCTCCCACGGGGTGATCAGCTTGGTTGCGGCAACGGCGGCCTCGAAGTCGCTCTCCCACGGCGCAGAGATGCGGGCGCGCTGCGCACCCGTCTCGCGCAAGCGTCGTGCAAGGCTGCGCGTCTCGACGCCAGCGATCGCTGGCACGTTGTGCGCGCGCAGCAGTGCGGCAAGTTGCGCAGCGTCGTCACTGATTGCAGCGGTGGCGTGTGCAACAACAAGTCCACGTAGCCATGGGCGGGTGCTCTGATCGTCGGCGAGGAGTCGGCCGTAGTTGCCGATAAGCGGATAGGTCATCAGCACCACCTGCCCGGCGTAGCTCGGGTCGGTGCAGATCTCTTGGTAGCCAGATTGACTGGTGTTCATCACGAGATCGCCACCCGAGGCGATTGGTGCGCCCCACGAGACGCCTGGGAAGACGCTGCCGTCTTCGAGTGTGAGGAGTGCTGGGCCATGATCGCCGATGCGCGCATCAACAACGGAGGCGGATTCCGGGAGTGGAATAAGGGAGCGGCGATAGGGTGCGAGGCTTCGTGACGCGCGCTCGTTCACCTGTACTCCTCTCCGGCCTCACAGGGCCATCTGCGATCTCTCTGGATCGTCTCGAAAGGAACGCCAGTCTTCACTGGTGAGCCGGGTGGGATTCGAACCCACGACCTAGTGATTAAGAGTCACTTGCTCTACCGCTGAGCTACCGGCCCACGCGGAAGAATAGAGGAGCGGAGCGCAGCGTGCTACGGGGCTACCGGTGCGCGGCTGCTCCCTCGGTAACAAGGGCATCCAACACCGCGGAGAGTCGAGCTGCCAAGGCGGCGTGCCCGGCCGCATTCGGGTGGAATGGGATCTCGCCATCCCTCCCCCACTGATACGGCTCAGGGTCGCAGAGGCGATGGCCGAGGAAGGCGTCGGCGAGGTCGGCGACGCGCAGTCGCGGGTCGTTGACGGTGGTAATCGCCCCACGAACGCGGTCGGCGATGTCGGTTCCCCACTCGGCGAGCACGGCAAGGTCGGCGTCAGAGATGCTGTCTCCTGGCGCGCGCAATCCAGAGCAAGCGTCGAGGCCGGGGGTGCCCGCCGCAGGGAGCGAGTCGGCGTACATGACCACAATCACGACCGCGTTCGGCGCCTTGGCCAGCACCGTCCGGTAGAGGCGCACCAGCGTGCCGCTCAACGCTACCGCTTGGGGCTTCATGCGCTCGCCCGCGGCAACGCAGGCGGCGGCATCTTCGGTGCGACAGGCAGCGAAGACCTCCGAGAAACCGGCGTCGTTCCCGCCGATGCCGAGCATGACGATATCGGTCTCAGCGCTGAGCGCCTGCACTTGCAAGAGTTCGCCGGCGCGCATGCGCCGATCCACGAGATCCGCCACGACGGCACCACTGCACGACACGTGGGTCAGCGAGAGGCGCATATTGGTTGGCATCAAGAGGCGCGGCCACGCGGGGCCGCGGGCGCAGACACTCGGCGCACCAAGAACCTGCAGCGTGCCGCGATCGAACGGGAGCGCCGCCGAGGCGTAGCTATCGCCAAGAACGACAAGGTTCAAGGTTGGCAGCGAAGGATCGGTCGGGCCGACCAGCATTGGCGCAGGGATCTGCGCGTCGAAGCGCAGCGCCGGTCCACCAACGCCACCGAGCGCGGCAACGATGAGGCCAGCGAGGGCACCAGCAGCCAAACGCTTACGCATCGGGCGACTCACTGATTCCGAAGAGTGCGGTAATTGATCCAGTCAGTGGCTGTGTTCCCGCAACGATCTGCTCGGCACGCGTGGTGAGTGCACCACTCGCCGTTGCTTCACGCACCTGTGCGTCGACATGTGACTCGGCGGCGGCAACAAGGTGCGCCTCAACACGGCGAATGCGGCCGCGCACGCCGCGGCCCGCGCCCAGCTCATCGATGGTGGCCAGGAGTTCACTGATCCCAGCACCAGCGGTGGCAGAGACGAGGGCGAGCTCTGGCGCGCCAGCACCGAGGGCAAGGCCGCTGCGGAGTCGATCAAACGCCGCCTGTGCGCCAGGTCGATCAGATTTGTTCACGGCAACGATGTCAGCAACTTCGAGGATCCCTGCCTTCATTGCCTGCACCTCGTCGCCACCCTCGGGTCCCTCTACAACAAGCAGCACGTCGGCCAACCGCGCAATGCCGATCTCGACCTGTCCGGCACCGACGGTCTCCACAAAGATCAGATCAAACCCAGCAGCCTCAACCAGGATCGTTGCCGCGGCGGCAACATGCGCAAGTGATCGACCACTGCCACGCGTCGCAATGGAGCGCGTAAAGCGACCGTCATCGTCGGGATGTTCGTCAATGCGCACGCGATCGCCAAGGAGTGCGCCACCGCTCTCATGGGAGCTCGGATCAATCGCCAGGATCGCAACGCGGCGACCCGCGGCGCGTGCGACGTCGGCGAGTGCTGCGGCGAGCGAACTCTTCCCCGCCCCCGGTGCGCCGGTGAGCCCCACAACGAGGGCATTGCGCGCCTCCGCGGCAGAGGTGGCAAGTGCCACTTGAATGCGTTGATTCGCTGCAGGTCCTGGACGTTCGACGGCGCTGATGCCCTGCGCCAGCTCGCGACGCGCCGCGAGGTGCTTAGCGTCGACGGGCATTCGCGCGCAGGAAGGTGGCAACCTCGGCGATCGTGGTTCCTGGCCCGAAGATTCCCGAGATGCCGGCCTGCTCCAACTCAGGTCGATCGGCTTCGGGGATGATGCCGCCCGCGACCACCAGCACGTCGCTCGCACCAGAGGCGCGAAGGCTGGCGACGAGCTTTGGCAGCAGCGTTGCATGTGCGCCGGAGAGAATCGAGCAGCCCACAACATCGACATCCTCTTCAATCGCGGCTGCAACGATCGAATCGACGGTGCGGCGAAGGCCGGTGTAGATCACTTCGAATCCTTCGTCGCGCAGTCCGCGCGCAAGGACCTTGGCGCCGCGGTCGTGACCGTCGAGGCCAGGCTTGGCGATCAGCACGCGGATCGGTGTTGTGCGCTCAGCCATGGAGCCCCTCGCGTCGCGCCACGCCGCGATCGTGTGCGCGCGCCAACGCCTCGCGGAGGGCGGCGTCGGTGCGGAGTGATCCGCGCATCGCCTCTGTTGTCATGACGACACCAGGCTGGCGTGCGCCGCGCGCGGCGAGGCAGAGGTGTTCGGCGCTGACCAGTACGCCAACGCCCGCTGGTGAAAGGGCGTCGTTCAGCGCGTCGGCAACCTGCGCGGTGAGGCGCTCCTGCACCTGCAGTCGTCGCGCAAAGGCATCAACAAGGCGCGGGATCTTCGAGAGACCAACGATGCGACCGCTCGGCACGTAGCCAACGGTGGCGACGCCAGGGAATGGAAGAAGGTGGTGTTCGCAGAGGGCGTGGAACGGAATCCCCTCAACCACAACGAGATCGCCAGCAGGGGCACCCGCCGGCTCCTCAAAGACGGTGCCGAGAATCTCGTACGGATCGCTGGCGTAGCCGCTGGTGAGCTCGAGCATCGCGCGCGCGACGCGGCCCGGGGTGTCGACGAGACCGTCGCGCGTTGGGTCCTCACCGATGGCACGCAGGATGGTCTCGGCCGCCTCGGCGATTCGTGCCTCGGCATCCGACGTGGGCACCACGATCTGCGTTGTCTTGCTCTTTGCCTGCATTCCCTCATCCTACCCGCCCCGTCGTAGGATCTCTTCGTGGAACGTCAGGACGAGATTGAGCGCGTGGAGCAGTTCGCCGAGGAGGCGCTGCGTGGGCTGCCCGAGCCCCTGCGCTCCGCAGCCCAGGAGCTCCTCGTCACCGTGAGCCACAAGCCTGGCGTTGACCTCTACGGCGAGTTCTACGGGCTACCGAAGGGCGCTGAGAGCGGCCTCGGCGAGCCGCCCCCCGAGGTAACGATCTATGCCGCGACGCTGCTGGCCGACTTCCCCGACGAAGAGGCCCTGCGCCGGGAGGTGCGCCGAACACTCATCCATGAAATCGGGCACTACCTCGGGCTGAGCGAGGAGGATCTGCACGCCCGCGGGCTCGAGTAGGTTTGCCGCCGCTCGCTATGATGGCGGTGAAGGCGGAGAGACCGTTCCGCCACAAGTAGAGCGCAGGGGGAACCATGGCGGAGATCAAGCACACCAGCGATGCAGCATTCCAGAAGGATGTGATGGATTCGGGTCGCCCCGTCATCGTGGACTTCTGGGCGCCATGGTGTGGCCCGTGCAAGCTGGTGGCTCCAGAGCTCGAGAAGCTCGCCGCGCAGTACGACGGCAAGGTCGACATCGTGAAGGTGAACGTCGACGAGAACCCAGCCCTGCAGCAGGCGTTCAACATCATGTCGATTCCAACGATCGCCTACTTCAAGGGAGCCGGTGCCCAGCCAGTTGGCGCCGTCGGCTTCCAGACTGCTGAGCAGCTAGAGGCGCGCTTCGCGTTGAAGGAGCTCGCCTAACCCTTACGGCGTTGCCAAGGCCGCTCGGCCTTAACTCTTGCTGCGCCCCTTCAGTGCCCTTGTGATCCGCGCGACGATGCCGACCAGGATCACTCCGTAGACAAGGAGCGCAAAGGCCCACTTAATGGATGACGCCGTTGACGCTAGCTGAGCGGTCGTCGAGGAGATCGTGCCGTCGGCAAGATACTGGCTCGACACGATAGCTAGCCCAATGTTCTCCAACCAATCAAAGAGAACCTGACCAAATGGCAGCAGATTCAAGATCCCGACCTTTTGCGAATATGGCTTAAGCAACACCGACACCCAGGCCACATACATCACGCCGTAGATCACGCCGTAGAGGGAGTCCCACACCTGATTGAAGGTGATGTACGCAGAAATCTGCTGAGTAGAACGTTCTGCAAAGAAGGCAAGGATCTCTGCCTGACCAAAGCCCAACGAGGTCCCTAGCGACTTGATGGTGCTGTTCGCAACCTCAAACGCCTTCCCTTGCCCGCTCAGAACGAGGACGGTGTAGCCGGCGAAGACAACGGTGGCGATGAGCGCGGTAACCAGGGTTGACTTCGCGTAGAAAAACTGTGACACGCGACCTAGGGGTCCGGACTTGCTAGACGTCATGGTATCTACCTCTCTTACTCTCTTATTGCAACGCCGCGGCATAGGCGGCGAGGCGATCGGCGATCAGCGCATTTGAGATATCTGACGTTAGCAGTCCGCGCACGCGATCAGGCTCACCCGCATCAAACAGCGTGATCACCTGGCGGTGATCCCCATTCAACAACGTGAACTGCTTGCCGGGCCAGTCACCAACCTTGATGTTGGCGATCTTCAGCCCTTGTGTTTTACGGCCACCGCGGGCGCCGCGCTCAAACGCGTAGGCGAGGTTGTCGAGGGTGAGCCCGGTTGCTGAATAGACAACGAGCGAGTAGCCCGTCTTGTCAGGGAGTTCGAAGATGGCTCCCGCAGATCGCAGCTCGCGAATCCCTGCACCCCAGAGTGGGCCGAGGCGCAGCTGCGAGCACTCGCGTCCGGAGTCGACCGTGACTGGCGTGGCATCCCAACCCGCCACAGGGAGCGACGCCTCAAGGGCGGTGTCGAAGCCTGCGGCGCGCTGCTGATCAATCTTCTCGTTGCACGGCAGTGAGCCGTCGGGTGGCGTCGCTGGCGCGCAGGCACCCGCTGCAACCGCGAGAAGGAGTGCCGCAAGAAGCGTTCGCATACCGCTCATCATGACGCCTACTCCAACTCTCTGTTCGGATCAAAGAGCGGCGCCGTAGGGCGTCGGGTGCTCCCTCGTGGTGGGTGCGGCGCGCCGCGCTCTTCGAGATCATCGAGCACCACATTCGCCGCGCGTACGAGTTCCTGATCGCGGCGCACGTTGTCGGCGCACCAGACGAGATACCCCGGATCGCGCTTCGCCACATCGCCCACCGTTGCCCCCTCATATCGTCCGAAGGCGAAGACGGTTGCGGTGGCCTCGCTCAACGTTGGGCGTCGGTAGTCGGCGGGGAGTGGCGCAAAGCTCCGCTCCACTGGGCCTGCCGGTGACCCTGGGAGCGGGCCAACAGGGCCGCGCGGCGCGCGTGGTGCCCACGGCTGCTCTGGTCGCCAGTTGATTGGCGCTGGGCGACTGGTGCGCGCGTTTGCGGCGGGTGCGGCATCAACTACGACGCTTGCGGTCACTGGCCGCTCAGGCTTATGCCCACCCTTCGCTGGTGGCTCGGCAACTGGCGCCCCATCAGAGGCCCACGCCTCAGCAAGGAGCGCTTCGGCGGCCGCATTGATGAGCGCCATCTCACGCGTCGCCTCCGCGGCGCTCTTCGGATCGCCCATGAATCGATCGGGGTGATGCTCGCGCGCGAGCTGTCGACGCGCGGCGCGAATCTCATCGGCGCTCGCGCCAAGCGGTACGCCGAGCACCTCGTGTGGTGTGCGACGTCGCGTCATCGCGAGGCATCCTCATCGGCGGCGCTGACCGCTGCAGAGACGAGTGCATCTTCGGCCGACATCGTGTCTACGCCATCACCGCCAACGCGCGCACTCTCGGGGGCTGGCGCACCGAGTGCGACGTAATCAACCACCGCGGCATCGAGGCCGACGTCGGCACCGGCGCGCTCGGAGAGGATCCACTTGTGTTCCAACGCATCGCAGTACGCCTGCAGCGCATCGCGACCAGAGGCGAGGTGCGGGCGCAGGCGAACGAGCGTTGGCTCAAGCACCTCGGCGCGCCAGCGCGCTGCCACGAGCCCCGTGGCGAGTCGTTCGCCGCTCTGCACCTGCAACCAGACGCCGTACTCATGCAGATCGTTCAGCAAGAGTTGCGCCTGCCCTTCGAGCGCATCAACACCGGTGAGGCGCAGGAGCTGCTCGGCGTGGAAGCGGCGCGAAGCGATCGCCAGTGAGACCCGCATCCCCTCGCCGCTCGTGACGTCGAGGCTCAACTCTTCAACAGCGAAGCCGAGCGCGTTCAAATCGCGAATGCGGGTGGCGACGGCGCGGCGATCGTTGGCACTCGCGACGAACGGACGGTGCAGTTGCGCCCAGAGTGCGGTGTAGCGATCGCGAAGTGCCGCTGAGGCGCGCACCGCCGCGTCGGTATCAACTTCACTGCCGCCCAAGGCGGCGGCGGCATCGGCGAGGCCGAAGGCGACGTTCTCCACCAGGATGTCGAGGTCGTGCTGGCGCTGCCCATCACTCAGCTGCTCGTGATACTCGGCGGTCTCCGCATCGACGAGATAGGCCTGCAGTCGGTTCCCGTCGCGCTTTAACAGTGCGTTCGCGAGCGAGCCGTCGCCCCACCAGACGCCGTGTCGGTGCAGGTCGACTAGGAGAACGGCAAGTGCGTCGAGCAGGCGCCCCGAGAACTGGCCCGAGGTGGCGGCACCTGGGGTGCTGAGGAGTCGTCGGTACTGAATGCTGCCGCGCAGATAGTCGGTGATGATGAAGCCCTCGCCATCACCGCGGTCAACGGCGCCAACGGGCGTTACTGCGGGCATCCCCGCAGATTCCAGGCGACGCAGAATGGCGAACTCTCGCTCCACCAGTGGTGCGGGGAGCTCCTTGATGGCCAGGAGTCGACCGGCCACACGCACGAAGCGCACAAGGTGGCGTGATGGCCCAACTTCGAGTGGCACCAACTCCACCTCGGGGCTCGCCCAGTCGCGCAGCGGCTTCGCCCATGGGAGGGCGATCAGCGCGGGTTCAGGGCTGCGTAGCGTGACGTGTGGGGCGATTACAGACATAGAGACCAAGTGTAGCCCCCTCCCCTACGATGAGGGAGAACGAAGGAGGCACCATGCGCAATCTACTGAAGGCAATTGAGATCTCGCGGCCCCTGCTCTGGCTGAACACGTCGATGCCACTGCTCTGGGGTGCGATTGGGTTGCGCGGTGAACTTGTTGCGAGCGATGTGGTGCTCTTCGCCTTCTTCCTCTTCCCGTACAACTACTTCTTACACGCGCCAAATGACTACTTCGACTTTGAGACCGACGCGCGCAATCCGCGCAAGGGCGGTGTAGAGGGTGCCCTCACGCCGAAGCCACTGCTGGCGCGACACGCGATCATCAGCACGCTGCTGCTGGCTCCATTCCTCATCTTCGTCGCCGCCACCTACCCGCCACTCACCCTCCTCTCGCTGCTCGTGCTGCTGGTGCTCTCCGCGGGATACAACGCGCCACCAACGCGCCTGAAGGGGCGACCCGTTCTCGACTCGCTGACCAACGTCCTCTACGCGATTCCGCTGCAAGTCGGGCTGCATGCGGCCGGGAGCACCAACCTGATTGACGCACCGGTGCTCGTCTTCGCCGCCTGGGGGATCGGCGCGCATGCCCTCACCACCATCACCGATCGCGATGAAGACGCCGCAGCTGGCGTGCGCACCATTGCTGTGCTGCTTGGCCGACGCAATACGGCCCTCTTCGCCGCCGCCTGGTTTGCACTGGTTGGGTTCGGCGTCGCCACCATCACCGCAACGCCTGCAGCGGCGCTGCTCGCCCTCCCCTACCTCGCACTCTGCTTCATTGGGCGCGACGCTCGTGGCGAGGCGGGGCGTCGCCTCTATCGCCTCTTCCTCATCGCCAACGTGGCGCTTGGTGCCTCGATCACCATGCTCGTCTTGCTGAGCGTCAGCGTTGATGCGGCGATCCCCGCTGGGATTCTGGCGATGTCTGGCACCGCAATCGCCCTCGGCGTCTCCGTCGGTCGCGCCGTTCTGCAGCGCCGATGAGCGTCGCGCCGAAGCGCGTCGTTGTTGTTGGCGCTGGCCTCGCCGGACTCGCCACCGCCATTCGCCTCGCCGCCGAAGGGGTGCAGGTCACCGTTGTGGAGCGCGGCACACGACCGGGCGGCAAGATGGGCCGTCGCGAGATCGGCGACTACCGCTGGGATACCGGCCCCACGATCTTCACCCTCCCGGAACTCTTTGATCAGCTCTGGAGCGCCGCTGGCGCAACGCGCAGCGACGACCTCACCCTCCTCAAAGTAGAGCCGGCGTCGCGCACCTTCTTCGCCGACGGGAGCGTGCTAGAAACCTCGAGCGACCTCGGCAAACTCGCCGCAAGCTTCGGTGCACTCGACCCGCGCGATGCGGCGGGGATCCCCGCCTTCATGCGCCGTGGCGAGAAGCTCTGGCGCGAACTAGATCAAACCTTCTTCCGCCAGTCGCTCAGCCCACTCAGCCTGTTGGCACCAATGTCGTGGCTTGCAGGGATTCGCCTCGATGCGGCGACCCCGTATAGCCGCCGCATCAACAGCACCTTCCACGATGAGCGCATTCGCCACGTGATGCGCTACAAGTCCATCTACTTGGGCTCAACACCGCAGAGCGTGCCTGGTGCCTTCCTTTCGATTCCGTACATCGAAGCGAAGTTCGGCACCTGGCATCCGCAAGGGGGCATGCATGAGGCACCCCTCGCCATGGAGCGGCTTGCCCGTCGCCTCGGCGTAGAGTTCCGCTACGGCACCGACGCGATCGGCAGCATCATCAGCAAGAAGCGCATCAGCGCCCTCCGCGTGGCACCACGCAGCGACAGCCGCGCGCTTGGCAGCGGCCCCGCCGCACCGAACCAGCCGGGCGAGGAGCGCCTCGAGGCCGATGCGGTGCTCTTCAATGCCGACATCGTGCACGCCCATCGCGACCTGATTGGCGACGAGCACCTTGGCCTCTTCAGCCGCCGCCGCTTCAAGCACATCACCCCGTCGTCGAGCGCCTACATCCTGCACCTGGGGGTGAAGCGCACCTTCCCTGACCTCGCCCATCACACCGTCTGGCACCCCGAGAACCCGAACGAGGAGCTCGACCGCATCATCGATTCACCGGTGCCGAGCGGCGACCCAACGCTCTACATCCAGCACGTTGCCGCCACCGACCCAACCGCCAAGCTGAACGGCCGCAGCGCCCTTTATGTGCTGACCCCAGTGCCGCCGCTCAAGGATCGCAACTGGTGGGTGGAGCATCGCGATGAGTACCGCGCCGCCACGATCAAGCGCGTCTGCGAGCGCACCGGCCTGAAGCCCGAAGAGATTGAAGAGGTCGCCGATTGGACGCCGCTCGAATTCGAGAACGAGCAGCGCTGCCACGACGGCTCGATCTTTGCCCTTGCGGCGAGCTTCTTCCAGAGTGCCTACTTCCGCCCGGCGAATCGCTCGAACGACCTACGCAACGCCTACTTCGCCGGTGGTGGCACCCAGCCAGGCGGCGGCATCCCGCTCGTCATGCTCTCTGGGTACATCGCCAGTCGCCAGATCCTGCATGATCTTGGCTACACGCTGCCCCCCAGCGAAGCGGGGCACATCGCGTAACTCGCTCCCCCAGCAACCCAGAAGAGCCGACCCCCGAAGGGGCCGGCTCTCTCTTTACCCGCGTGGGTAAACGCTTGACTCAGACGGCGATGATGCCGAGCTTCACCAAGAAGTACACGAGGAACGCGGCAATGGAGACCCAGAAGAGGGGCTTCACGTCGCGGGCCTTCCCTGACGTCACCTTCAAGATGGCGTAGGTAATGAACCCA
>CAMAXG010000021.1 GCA_945862225.1 Thermoflexus hugenholtzii JAD2
GCGACAAATTCGTCGGGGGCAACCACTGCAGTCGCGCGTGGCAACCGCATTGTTGAAGAGCTCATCACGCCAGCGCGCGGTTTGGTCTTAGATCGCGCCGGGCGTGTGCTTGCAAAAAACATTGCCGTGTACGCGGTACAAATTCGACCTGGCGATCTCTCACTCACCGTTCGCGCACAGGTGGTGAAAACGCTCGGAGAGATCTTGAACATGGATCCCGTGCGCATCATCACGCTGCTCGATCGCAGCACCGGCTCGCTGTGGGAGCCGATTCGCATTGCGAACAATGTGAGCGAACGCGCGGCGCGACTGATTGATGAAGAGCACGCCAGCCTGCCAGGCGTAGAGACTGTTGTCGAAGCGCGGCGCGTGTATCCGTACGGAACACTCATCAGTCACATCGTTGGATACGTCGGTCGCATTGATGGAGTGGAGGCGAGCGCACTCGCGCCAGCCGGCTACACCGTCATCGATTTCATTGGGCGGGCAGGAGTAGAGGCGAGCTACGAGGAGGCGCTGCGCGGCACGCCAGGAATTCGCCAAGTTGAAGTTGATGCAAAGGGCCGACTCGTGCGCATCCTTGGTGTGACCAAACCGCCAGTCAATGGAAGTTCACTGACGCTCACGATTGACATTGAGGCACAACAGCGTGCAACAACAGCGTTGGCGTGGGGAATAAAAGTTGCGCAAAACAAAGAGGGAGTCGTTGCCTCAATCAATCCACAGAATGGTGAGGTAATCGCTCTAGCTTCGATGCCGGCTTATGACAATAATGATTTCGCCGCAGGGATCAGCAACGCAAAGTACCAAAGTTATTTGGCAAATAAATACTCGCCACTCTTGAACCACGGAATCGGCTCATATTTTCCACCGGGAAGCACCTACAAGTTGGTGACTTTTTCATGCGCGCTAGAGAATAGGCTGGTGACGCCCACCACTCGAATCCCATCCACAGCATTCCTTGAAGTAGGTGGTGAGAAGTTTTATGAATGGAATCGCCGGGGATTCGGCGGCTCACTGACGCCAGCTGAGGCATTCATGTGGAGCTCCAATGTCATCACGTTCCGGCTGGCCCAGCTCGTTCAAATCAATCGACTCTCCACGTGTGGTCGTCAGTGGGGCTTCGGCGCGCCCACCGGCATTGATCTCCCAGGTGAGATCTCAGGACTCGTCCCAGACCAAGCGTGGGCGCGCGCCACAATCAACCGAGGCTTGTACGACGCGGAGGTAATGCAATCTGCCCAGGGGCAAGGGTATGACCTGACGTCACCGATTCAGGTGTTGAACTCCTTCGCAGCGCTTGCGAATAGTGGCACCTTATGGAAACCGCGCGTTGTGCTCAACATCACCAGTCCCGACGGAACCATTACGCCAACCGTACCAGTTGCCAATGCGCAGGTCGGAATGAGAGAGTCAACCTATCGGGAGATGCGTCGCGCCGCTCGGAAGGTGGCGTTGAGCCCGATCATGTCGCAAGGCATCTGGCTCATGCCGTTGAAGGTGTTTGGCAAGAGCGGGACTGCGCAATACGGCGTGCGTGACAAACTTGGACGGCTTCCATACCACAACTGGATGGGCGGATTCGTTGCGCCAACGGAAGATTCGTCAAAGCGCGATTCAACGTTTGCCTATGTCGTTTTCATGCACGGATCAAACACTGTTGGTAACGCAGCGAAAGAGGTGACGAAGTACTACCTACAGCTGCAGTTTGATCTGAAAAGTGATTATCGCCGCCCCGGGCTCCTTACACGTGGAAACTTTTACGGTGAATAGACTCGACTCGCCACTCGGCTCCGCCCTTCGTCGTGTGGACTGGGTCGCTGCGGCCGCTGTGGGGCTCCTTGCCCTGACCGGAATTGGCATGGCCTGGCTGAATGCGCGGAGCTACGGTCAAGAACTGCTCACACCGAGCTCACTGCTTGTGCGCTCGCTGACGTGGACACTCCTCTCCATCGCTGTGTACAGCGTGACAACGCTGGTGAACTGGCGCTGGGTGCGCACCTTCGCCTGGCCACTCTACGCCGCAAACATTTTGCTGTTGATCATCACGCTGATTTACGGCGTTGATTCGGGTGGCAACAATCGAGCGATCGCAATCTTTGGCCTCGCCATTCAGTCAAGCGAACTCAGCAAGATCCTGACACTCGTCACGATCTCGACGGCGCTGACGAGAGTGGACCGCGGGAGTGGCGGGCTGCAAGATCTCGTGTTGGCGGGTGCAATCGTTGCGCCACCCTTCCTCCTCGTTGTGGCGCAGCCTGACCTCGGCACGGCGCTCGTCCTCATCGCAGCGCTGTTCGGCGCCCTCTACCTCTCTGGCGTAGCGACGCGCTGGGTCGCCGCCCTGGCGAGCGCAGGCGCCGCCGCCGGCGCCCTGGCGTGGGTCGTGGTGCTGGCCGATTATCAGAAGGAACGCCTGCTCGCCTTCATCGATCCGAACGCTGATCCAGCTGGGCCCAAATACCAGCTGCTGCGTTCACTTGAGGCGATCAGAGGGGGCGGCCTCTTTGGCGCAGGGGCAGACGGCACGTCAATTCTGACCCCGCTCCCAGTACAAGAGAGCGACTTCGTCTTTGCGGCCCTTGTCCGCGCATTCGGCGCCGTTGGGGGCCTCTTTGTGATCGTCTTGCTTGCCATTCTGGTTGGGCGCCTGGTCTGGCACTCCTGGACCTCCCCCGACGAGTTTGGGGTGATCTTTGCCGGAGGCATGGCCACCATCATCCTCTTCCAGACCTTTGTGAACATCGGCATGAACCTCGGCGTGGCCCCCATTACAGGGATCACCCTCCCCTTCGTGAGCTACGGCGGGGCCTCCGCCGTCTCCCTCGCCTTCGGCCTCGCCCTCGTGCAGAGCCACCGAGTACACGACGGGGGCTCATCGCCACTTATGTAACAATAAGGCGCGGTTGACGCGGGAGAGCCCTGATCGTAGACTTCCCCTCCCGCGACTGACCCGTCCGTCAGACCGCGACTCGCCCAGCAGGCGCCGCCTGTACGGCGCACAGACAGTAAGGACAGGGGAACCATGTACGCAGTCATCGAGACCGGTGGAAAGCAGTATCGAGTGGAGCTCGGCAGCGAGCTGCACGTTGAGTTGACCGGCGCTACCCCAGGGAGCGAGATCTCGTTCGACCGCATCCTTCTTGTGCGCACCGACTCCACCACGGAGATCGGCACCCCCGTTGTTGCTGGCGCAAAGGTCACCGCAACGGTGCTCGGCCAGGAGCGCGGACCAAAGACGATCAGCTTTAAGTATCGACCGAAGGCGCGTAGCCGCATCACCAAGGGGCACCGCCAGGAACTGCACCTCATTAAGGTCACCGAAGTTGCAGTGAACGGCACGAGCGCGAAGGCGCTCTACGAAGCCGGCGCCGCAGATCGCGCCAAGGCACAGGCTGCCGCAGCCGCCGTCGCCGCCGATAAGGCGAAGGCTGATGCCGCAGTTGCTGCAACGTTGAAGGTTGGCGCGCCAGCCGAAGCGAAGGCTGCGAAGAAGCCTGCCGCGAAGAAGCCAGCAACCGCAAAGCCAGCAGCGAAGAGCGCCGACACGTCGGCCGACGACGCCAAGTAACGCAGCGAACGCTGAGAGAAGGAGACCCCCATGGCACACAAAAAGGCAGGCGGAAGTGTTCGCAACGGACGCGATAGCGCTGGTCAGCGCCTTGGCGTGAAGGTTGGCGACGGCCAGAAGATCAATGCTGGCGGCATCATCGTTCGACAGCACGGCACCACCTTCGCCGCAGGGCGCGGCGTTGGCCTGGGCAGCGACTACACCATCTATGCAACCGTCACCGGCACGGTGAAGTTCGACCACGCGTCGCGCACGAAGAAGCGCGTCAACGTTGTCGCTTCACCAGACGCCTAGAGAGTCGCTGATGAAGCCAGAGATTCATCCCAAGTACAACACCATCGAGATTACGTGCCTCGCATGCAGCACGAAGTTCTCGATCGGCTCGACGCGAACCAGCGAGCTCAAGACGGAAGTCTGCTCAAACTGCCATCCGTTCTTTACGGGGAAGCAGTTGATTCTCGACACGGCCGGTCAGGTCGAGCGCTTCCAGAAGCGCCTCGGTCGCTCGCGCTGATCTCCATGCGGCGCCGACTCGGCGTCGCTGCGCGAATCGCGCAGGATCGCTTTGCAGAGGTTTCACACGCACTACACGCCATATCTCTGAGCGCGCGCCCAACAAGTGGCGCCGCGTACGGTGGCCAGGCGCTGATCGACGGCGTGCTGATGCGCGGACCTTCACATATTGGCGTTGCACTGCGCACCGCTGACGGCGGCATCGCGGTGACGAGCGAACCGATTGCAACGGGATCCATTCGACGTCGGCTGACGCGGATCCCAGTGCTGCGCGGCGCCGTTGTGTTGTGGGAGACACTCGCACTCGGCAGTCGCTGGTTGCTGCGCAGCGCCGATGTCTCCGCTGGCGATGAGACGCAATCAAGCAGCAGCACCGGCGCAACCATTGCCACACTCGCAATCACGATTCTGATTGCGGTGGTGATCTTCAATGTGCTTCCAGCGATCGCCGCGTCAGCCATCGTGCACGCACTCGGCTCCACAGACCTGCTCCTTGAACGTGCGATCGATGGACTCTTGCAGGTGGGGATCCTTCTTGGATATCTCGCAGCGGTTGGCCGCAGCAGCGATGTGGATCGCACCTATCGCTATCACGGCGCAGAGCATCGCGCGATTCACGCACTGGAGAACGGCGAGCCGCTCACGCGCAGCGCGCTCGCGCGCTGGCCAACGGCTCATCCACGTTGCGGCACCGAGTTCCTGGTTGTGGTGATTCTTGTCAGCATCGTCACCTTCTCGTTGGTCGGCCGCCTCGATCCAATTCCAACGGTGATCAGTCGCATTGCGGGCATTCCACTGGTGGCCGGACTCGCGTATGAGATTCTGCGACTCCTCGGACGCTTCCGAACCAACCCGATTGCGCGCGCGTTGGCGGCACCGGGAATTGCGGTGCAGCGCATCACCACACGCAAGCCTGATGACGGCATGCACGACATTGCGATCGTTGCGCTGACAGCGGCGATCGAGGCGGAGGGTGGCGTGGTGCCGAGCGGTTCCGAGCGACCAACCTCCCGCGCGCTGCAGTCGCTGAAGGCGCGCTGATGGCTGACGTGGCACAGCTCAACGCGCGACTCGCGGCGGCGCTCAAGGCGCGCGCCGAACTTGAGGCGCAGCTGACGCTCCCCGAAGTGCTCGCCGACCACACCGCCCTTGCGCGCATTGGGCGTGAGTTGTCGCGCACCGCACCGCTCGCTGAGGCGGGTGAGGCCCTGACCTCGGCACGCCTGCGCGTGACCGATTCACGCTCACTCGAGGCGGATCCAGGGGCAGATGCGGAGATGCGCGAACTTGCCGCCGCTGACCGCGTCGAGGCCGAGGCGATTGAGCGCGATATCCTGGAGCGACTCCCAGGACTACTTCTGGAGCCCGATCCAAACGATGGCCGAGACCTGCTGATTGAAGTGCGCCCTGGTGCTGGCGGCGACGAGGCCGGCATCTTTGCCGGCGAACTCTTCCGCGCTTACCTGCGCTACGCCGAACGACAGGGGTGGAAGAGCGAAGTCGATGCGATCAGCGAAACGGGCGTCGGCGGCATTCGCGAAGGGGTGATGGAAGTTTCGGGCGATGGCGCATGGGCCGCATTCAAGTGGGAGTCGGGAGTACATCGCATTCAACGCGTTCCGGCAACCGAGTCAGCGGGGCGTATTCATACCAGCACCGCCACCGTCGTAGTGCTTCCAGTGGTGACCGCTGTCGACCTCGTGATCCCAGAGACCGACATTCGCATCGACGTGAAGCGTGCATCCGGCAATGGCGGACAAGGAGTGAACACCACCGACTCCGCCGTGCGCATCACGCACATCCCGAGCGGCATCGTCGTTGAGATGCAAGACGAGCGCAGCCAGCTGCGCAACAAAGAGAAGGGGATGGCGATTCTGCGCAGCCGCATCATCGCCGCTGAAGAGGAGCGCAAGCGCGCCGCCGACTCCAAAGCGCGCAAGGCGCTGATCGGGAGTGGTGATCGCAGCGAGAAGATTCGTACCTATAACGGACCACAGAATCGCGTCACCGATCACCGCATCGGGTTCGACAAGTTTGATGTGCCTGGCATTCTCGGCGGTGACCTTGCGCCATTCCATGAAGCACTCGCCGCCGCTGAGCAGGCTGCGCGACTGGCGGAGTGATGAGCGACGAGCCAATCGCCAGCCGACCAGTCGTAGAACGTGAAGCTGACGGACCTGCGCTCCTGCGCGAAGCAACGCTGCAACTCGAGGCGGCGGGGAGCCCAACGCCGCGCCTCGACGCAGAGACACTCCTTGCCGCAATCCTCGGCACTCGCGTCACGACGCTGCGCACCGCCGTGGCCGCTGGATTTCCGCTACCCCTTCCGGTGCTCATCGAACTCCCAGAGCCTGAGCCACTGAGCGATCGCCATCCGCAACTCGCAGATGCGTTGCGCATTGCACGTAGCGCTCTCGCCGCAGGCGACGCACCCGCTGCACTTGCCGCACTCGTGCAGGAGCGCGCAACAGGTCGACCGATCAGTCATCTCACAGGGCGTCGCGGATTCCGCAGGTTGGAACTGCTCGTCACGCCAGATGTACTTGACCCGCGACCAGAGAGCGAACTGATCATTGAGACGGCACTCGCATTTCTCGCCGACCGTGTTGCGGCCGACCGCGCGCTGGGGCGTGCACCGCACCCACTGAGTGCTGCAGAGATCGGCACAGGGAGTGGGGCGCTCGCCGTGGCACTCGCCGATGAATCACCAGTGCCGCTGCGCCTCATTGCAACCGACATCTCTGGTGAGGCGCTGATGGTGGCGCGCGCGAATGCGTTGCGTTGCGGCGTTGCATCACGCATCACCTTCATGCACGGCGATCTCGCCGAACCGCTCCTCGCGGCGCGCGCACCAGGCGACCCTGCGCACCTTGACCTGCTGATTGCAAACCTGCCGTATGTGCCAACCGCCGATGTTGATGAGGCGAAGGCAGCCGCAAGCATCCGCGATCTTGCTCCGCGCGACTTAGCGCACCTTGGCATTACTGCAGAGCCGCGCCTTGCGCTTGACGGCGGTGGTGATGGGCTTGAACTGATTCGCCGACTCATTGCCGAGCTGCCGCGACTGCTGCGCCCCGGTGGCGCTGCGCTTCTGGAGTTTGGTGACGGTCAGGGTGACGATGTTGCACGACTCGCTGACGGTCTCGGCATTGGTTGGCGCGTGGCGATTCGTGGTGACCTTTCGGGCCGCGATCGCATGGCCGAAATTCGCAGGAGCGGGTAACGCGCATGGCGGTGAAACCGGCACTCCCAATCCGACTCCTCGTCATGGACCTTGATGGCACGCTGCTGCCACACGGCGGTGTGATTGCCGAGCGCACCATTGATGCGATTCGCGCGGCGCGCGCCAAAGGGGTTATCGCCACGATCTCGTCGGGGCGCAACGTGCCATCGATCATCGAGTACGCCCATCAGATCGGACTCGACGGACCCCTTATGGGCATGCAGGGGGCAATCGCTCGCGAGATTCCGGCGAAGGGCGAGGTTGGCTCGGGGCGCATGATCCGGCACTTCCCGTTCCCCGCCCACCTCGGCGCGAAGGCGGTTGAGTGGTGCCGCGAGAACAACCTCTGGGGCCATGCCGTGATCCGTGATGACCTGCGCTTCGACGTTCGCGACCCGCATGTCCGGCAGTACGAGACCTGGCTGAAGGGGGATGCCCTGAAGCGTCTGGGCACGGTGCCAGACCTTATCGGCCACCTCGCCGAGCGCAAACTGCACCTCTCCAAGGTGGTCGCCCACGCCCCCGAGGGGCATGTGGACGGGGTGCTCGACCGAGCTCGGGCCACCTTCGCGGGGGAGCTCGACGTGACCATCAGCCACCCCGAATACCTGGAGTTCACCGCCCCTGGGGTAAACAAGGGGACGGCGCTGCGCTGGCTCGCCCGCCGCCTGAAGATCCCCCTCGGCCAGGTGATGGCCATCGGCGACCAATACAACGACCTGGAGATGCTCGATGTGGCCGGGCACGGGGTGGCGATGGCTGGGGCACCCGGCCCCGTGCGTGCCGTGGCGCAATACGAGGCACCCCGTTGTGAAGATGACGGTGCAGCGCGCATGATTGAGCGCCTGATCCTCGGATCAGCGGGAGAATAGGGGTCACGCACCCATAGTGGGGCAGAAGAGAGGGAGGGGATCATGAGCAACGCCGCACACGACCCGTTGATGAACCTGAGCCTTCGTGAGGTTGACCCTGAACTCGACGCCATCTTTGTCAAAGAGGCGGTGCGCCAGCGTGATCACATCGAACTGATCGCCTCTGAGAACTACACGTACGCCGCCGTGCGTGAAGCGCAGGGCTCAATCCTTACCAACAAATATGCCGAAGGTCTTCCAGGGAAGCGCTACTACGCCGGTTGTGAATTCGTCGACGAGGCAGAGAACCTTGCGCGCAACCGCGCGCTGCAACTCTTTGTCGGCAGCGAGCATGTCAACGTGCAGCCACACTCTGGTGCTTCCGCAAACATTGCGACCTTCACCGCCGCAATGTCACCGGGCGACTCATTCGTTGCCATGAGCCTCGACCAGGGCGGACACCTTTCGCACGGCGCGTCGGTCAACATTTCCGGAAAGTGGTTTAAGCCAACCTTCTACGGCGTTCGCGCCGAAGACGGCCTCGTTGATTGGGATGCGGTACAGCGCGCCGTTGATGAGGCGAAGCCGAAGGTCGTGATCGCTGGCGCATCGGCGTATCCGCGTTCGCTGGACTTCGAAAAGTTTGCGGCCATCGCGCACGCAGCGGGCGCAAAGCTGATGGTTGACATGGCGCACATCTCAGGAGTGGTTGCGGCCGGTCTGCACCCAAGCCCATTCCCTCATGCGGATTACGTCACCACCACAACGCACAAGACGCTGCGCGGACCGCGCGGCGGCATGATCTTCGCGCGCGCCGATGAGGCTGCCGCCATTGACCGCGCCGTCTTCCCTGGCAATCAGGGCGGGCCACTCATGCACGTGATCGCCGCAAAGGCGGTCGCCTACAAGCTGGCGCTCCAGCCTGAATTCCGTGCGTATATGCAGCGAACACTCGACAACGCGCAGGCGCTCGCCGCAGCACTCGCCGCACGCGGATTCGGTGTGATCACCGGTGGCACCGACAACCATCTGATCCTTTGCGACGTGACGCCACTCGGCGTCACAGGGAAGGAGGCGACAGCCGCACTTGAAGCGGTCGGCGTGACGATCAACAAGAACAGCATTCCTGGCGAGACGCGCTCGCCAATGGTGACGAGCGGCGTTCGTTACGGAACGCCAGCGGCGACAACGCGCGGCATGGGCCTCGCGGAGATGGAGCAGATCGCACAGTGGTCGGTTGAGGCAATCGCCGCGCGCGAAGATGCGGCAAAGCTTCAGCAGATCCGTCGCGAGGTGGTGAAGGTCGCCCAGCAGTTCCCCGTGCCAGGTAACGATGCTGCGGAGCTAGCGGCGCGCGAGAGCTAATGGCGAACGCTCCGCTCTATCTCGCAATCGCACTGCTCGCTGCACTCGTTGCCCTTGTTGGCACACGAGTGGTGCGGACCGTTGCCGTCTCACTCAACATCGCCGATGTGCCGAACGATCGGCGCATCAATACCACGTTGATGCCGCGCGCTGGCGGCTTCGCCGTTGCGCTCTCCTTCTTCTTGGTCGGTGCAACAGTAACGATCCTTGCCGCACCACTCGGCCTGACTGGCGGCACACCACTCCCAATTTCCGGAATCGTCGCGCTGCTGCTCGGCACGCTACTCGCTGGCGTCATCGGCCTTGCCGACGATCGCTTCGATCTGCGGGCACGCTGGCAGCTGGCTGGCCAACTGGTGATCTCGGCGGTACCAATCGCGTTCGGCGTCCGGATCGCCATCCTGTCGAATCCGTTCGGCGCGGGCGACCTCTTGATCCCCGACGCCATTGGCCTCGCCCTTACCCTCTTCTGGATCCTTGGCATGCAGAACGCGATGAACTTCATCGATGGGCTCGATGGCCTCTCGGGTGGGATTGCCCTGATCGCGGCGGTCACCCTAGGCGTGATCGCCCTCCCGGCCACTCCGCTTCTTGCCGCCCTCTGCTTCGCCTTGGCAGGCGCGCTCGCCGGCTTTCTACGGCACAACTTCTACCCCGCCTCTATCTATATGGGGACGAGCGGGATTCTGGCGGTCGCCTACGCCCTCGCAGTCCTCTCCCTCCTTGGCACGGCCAAGGTCGTTGCCGCACTCCTCATCCTGGGGGTGCCCATCATCGACGCCTTCTTTGTCATCCTGGGTCGCCTCCTGGCGGGGCGCTCCCCATATAGCGCCGACAAGACCCACATCCACCAGCGACTCATCGATGCGGGGCTGAGCCATCGCGGCGCCGTTCTCGCCCTCTATGGCGTGACCCTCCTCCTCTCGGTTGGGGCGGTGGTCCTGACCGCAAGTGCCGCCGTGTACGCCTTCGCTGGCCTCCTCGTGGTGCTTGGCGGGGCGATCGTCTGGCTCTCGCGACGAGCGGAGCGCCGCGCATGAGCACGCCTGACCCAGCGCCAAAAAATGAACGCGAGTTTGCCGACCCTCCGCTAGAATCGCCGCAGAATCCTGATGAGGTTGTTGGCCTGATGTCCGACATCGGCAAGGGTGCGTATCTCGCCCTCTTCTCGCAGATCGGTATCAGCCTTCTCATCGCGAATCTCGGTGGAGCACTCCTCGGACACTGGATCGACGGTCAGCTCAACAGCGGACCGATCTTCCTGATCCTTGGATTTATCGGAGGCTTTACCGCCGGCGCGGTAGTCGCAGCACGGTTAGTGCAGCGAACGCTGCGTCACTTGGATGCACTTGACGCGGCAACGAAGACAGCAAAACGAGAACGTGAGGCGCGCGAACGAGACGCCGCACGATTGAACGGGAGGGTTGAATGAGCGTCGCTCCGGCGAAAAAGAGCTCAACAAAGCGCACCCTTCTTCTCGCCGCACTCGGAGTAATCCTCCTTGACGCATTTGCGATTGTCATGTTTGGCGGAGTCGGACTGAACAACTTCCCTGGTGACGTCATTAAGCGGTCACTGGAGCCGATCGTTCCCCACACGGTGATTGATCTCGGCGGCGATCCAAACCATGCCGCGTCGCTCTTTGACTTCTACCCATCCATTACTGGCTCGATCATCATGAGTTGGGTTGTGATGGCAGTAGTAATCATTCCGCTGACTATTGTGGCTCGTCGCCTCAAAGAAACTCCGAGCGGCGTACAGAACTTCTTAGAATTTGCGATTGAGAGCCTTTCGTCGTTCGCGATGGGGATCGGCGGGCCCGGCGCGAAGAGGTTCATCACCTTCTTCCTCGCCTGCTTCCTCTTTATCGTTGTCTCAAACTGGTCGGGTCTAATCCCAGGCGTCGGTCGCGTGCACGAGTTCCGCGCACCAACCAGCGACGTCAATGTCACCGTTGGCCTGGCACTCGTCGCCTTCGTCTACTTCCACTACCAGGGTGTTCGCGCGCTCGGCATCGGTGGCTACCTTGGAAAGTTCTTCGCAACCAAGGGAGCCAACCCGATCGAGAAGGCTATTAATCACTTTGTTGGCGCGCTGGAGTTCCTCCTTGAGATCGTGAAGCCGGTCACCTTGGCGATGCGACTCTTCGGCAATATCTATGGTGGCGAGCTTGCCCTCACCGTGATGACCACGATCACGCTTGCCTTCGTCCCGCTTGCCCTGTACGGACTCGAACTTTTCGTGGGTCTGATGCAGGGGATCATCTTCAGCGTCCTTGTCCTCGTCTTCACCATGCTGGCCATGGAGGGGCATCACGAGGAGGGGCACGATGAGCACAGCCCGGCGGCGGCCGGGGATGGCGTGACGGCGGGAGCCGAATCGCGAGTTGCGGCACACTAGCCGCAGGCAGAAACGGAGCGTCGGACGCACGGCACGAGTCCGGGCGGCGACACAGTAGGAGGTAGGAACCATGGACAAGCTTCAGGCGGGCATCGCAGCCCTCGGCGTAATTGGGCCGGCCCTCGGCGTAGGCATTGCCACTGCGGCAGCCGCTAGCGCAATCGGTCGCAACCCAGAGGCAGCGGGCGCAATCCGCGGCGTCTTCATCATCGGTGCCGCATTCGCAGAAGGCCTCGGCGTTCTCGCGATCGTGCTCGGCATCCTTTCACTCGTTCTGTAAGGCGACTGACCAACGATGCAGGCAATCGACCTGATCCAGGGGGCACTTGGTGCCATCCCGTTTGCTGAGGCCGCCGCTGGCGAAGCCGAAGGCGCCGGGCTGAGCTTCAACCTCTTCTGGATCCTTGTCTCAGCGGCGAACTTTGCCTTCTTCATTATTGTGCTGCGCGCAGCCGCGCTCGGCCCAATCACGAAGATGCTCGATGAGCGACGTGAGCGCATTGAGCGCGGACTTCGCGAAGCGGCTGAGGCCACGATCGCCAAGAGTCGCGCTGAAGAGGCGGCGGGCGTCGCGCTCGCCGACGCTCGACGTGAGTCAAACGAGATCCGCGCCAACGCCGATAAGGCAGCGGCGCAGATTCGCGATGAGCAGGTCGCCACACTGAAGGCGGAGTTGGATCGCATGCGAGCCGACGCCACCAAGGAGATTGAGGCGGCGCGCGTCAGCGCCCTAGCCGCAATCCGCAGTGAGGTTGCCGATCTCGCCATTGGTGCCGCCACGAAGGTGGTCGGCTCCTCAATGGACGGCGATCGTCAGCGCGCTCTCGTGGGCGAGTTCTTGGACGAGCAGTCCAAGAAGGGGAACTGATCGTGGATCGACCGCTCGGTTCTGCACGACGATACGCAGCGGCACTCCTTGGCCTGGCCAAGGACGCGTCGTCAGCGGCATCACAGGCAGACGAGCTAGACCGCCTCGCGGCGGTGATTGCGGCACCGGGTGCACGCCAGATTCTTGACGACCCACGCACGCCAGCAGCTGGCCGTGTGGCAGCACTCGAGAAGGCGGCGGGTGGCATGGTGAGCCCACACATTCATACGTTGGTCGGCATGCTGGCGCGACGACGCACCCTTGCGTCGATCCCGGCAATTGCCGAGGCAACACGCGACGCGCTGAATACGCGTAACGGCGTCACCATTGCACGTGTGGTTACCGCCCTCGAGGCGAGCCCTGCGGAGCGCACACGGTTCGAAACCGAGGCCACCACGATGGCGGGCCGCGCAGTTCAGATGTCGTACGAAGTAGATGCAAGCCTCGTCGGCGGAGCAACGCTCCGAGTCGGCGATCGACTTGTTGATGGCAGCGTTAAGGGGCGGCTCTCGCGAATGCGTGAGCGGATCCTCTCGGTCGCCGGCTGAACCGGCAGAGCGCGTAGAGCAGCGAGGAGCGAGAAGATCATGGCAATTAAGTCCGACGAGATCATCAGCATTCTGAAGGCCCAGATCGAAGGGTTCGATGGGAGCGCCGAGTCGCGCACCGTCGGTACCGTTGTCGAGGTGGGCGATGGCATTGCACAGGTCTACGGACTTTCAGGCGCGCTCTCGTCTGAACTTCTGGAGTTCCCAAACGGCGTTGCCGGCATGGCCTTGAACCTTGGTGAAGAGACTGTCGGCGCCGTGCTCCTTGGCGATGCGAAGTCCATTAAGGAAGGCGACACCGTCAAGACGACCGGCAGGGTTGTTGAGGTGCCAGTCGGCCCCGAGTTGATCGGACGTGTCGTTGACCCACTCGGTCGACCGCTCGACGGCAAGGGCCCAATCAACGCGAAGAAGTCGCGCCCAGTTGAGCGCATCGCTCCGGGCGTTATTAGCCGCAAGTCCGTCACCACGCCAGTGCAGACCGGCATCAAGGCCGTGGACGCACTGATACCAATCGGCCGCGGCCAGCGCGAGTTGATCATCGGCGACCGCCAGACCGGCAAGACCGCCGTTGCCGTCGACACGATCATCAACCAGAAGGGGAAGGGCCTCATCTGCATCTACGTCGCAATTGGCCAGAAGCTCTCGACCGTGCGCACCGTTGTGGCGCAGCTCGAGAAGCAGGGCGCGATGGCACACACCGTAGTGGTGGTTGCCGGTGCCGAAGATCCAGCACCGCTCCAGTATCTCGCACCATTCGCCGGTTGCGCGATTGGCGAAGAGATCATGGAGAACGGCGTCACCATTGACGGCGTGCTTGTGCGCGACGCACTCTGCGTCTACGACGACCTCTCGAAGCACGCGGTTGCGTATCGCGAGATGGCGCTGCTCTTGCGCCGACCACCAGGACGCGAAGCCTACCCAGGCGACGTCTTCTATCTGCACAGCCGTCTGTTGGAGCGCGCAGCGCGCCTCTCCGACGATCTCGGCGGTGGCTCACTGACGGCACTGCCGATCATTGAGACGCAGGCGGGCGACGTGTCGGCCTACATTCCGACGAACGTCATCTCGATCACCGACGGTCAGATCTTCTTGGAGACCGACCTCTTCAACGCCGGTCAGCGACCAGCGGTGAACGTTGGCATCTCCGTATCGCGCGTGGGTTCCGCCGCGCAGACGAAGGCGATGAAGAAGGTTGCCGGTCCATTGAAGCTCGACCTTGCGCAGTACCGCGAACTTGCGGCCTTCGCACAGTTCTCGGGCGACCTCGACAAGTCGACACGCGACCAGCTGACGCGCGGCGAGAAGCTCTCGTCGATCATGCGCCAGCCGCAGTACCAGCCGGTCTCCATGGAGAAGCAGGTTGCGATTCTGTACGTGGCATCGAAGGGGAAGCTCGACGACGTACCGACGCCACGCGTTGGTGAGTTTGAGTCGGGCTTCGGCACCTTCCTTGAGCGCGAGCGCGCAGCGATCCTCACGAGCATCGCTAAGGAGAACGCGGTCTCCGACGATTCGGCGAAGGGTCTCGACGAGGCCGTCGACGCATTCC
Organism: Thermoflexus hugenholtzii JAD2; assembly: GCA_945862225.1. Classification (GTDB taxonomy): domain Bacteria; phylum Chloroflexota; class Limnocylindria; order Limnocylindrales; family Limnocylindraceae; genus Limnocylindrus. Next base: position 14,892 of record CAMAXG010000021.1, read on the forward strand.
GAAAGGGGTTCCTCGCCTAACGGCGAGGGGCGAGCGGCGAGGAGAGCATGCCAAGTCAGCGCGAGATTCGACGACGAATCGGATCGGTGAAGAACATTCGCCAGATCACCCGCGCCATGCAGTTCGTTGCCGCCTCAAAGCTCAAGCGCGCCCAAGACGCCACGTTGGCGAGCCGCCCATACGGGCACTCGATCGACGAGGTCATCGCCGACCTCGCCTCCGTACTCGGCGAAGAGGGCCACCCACTGCTACGCACCCCAGAGAGCGGCGCACCGCGCACGATCGTGCTCTTCACGACCGACCGCGGACTTGCGGGCGCACTCAACAGCAACCTGATCCGCTTCGCCCTGAAGGAGCTTGAGACGGCCGGTGCCGGGAGCACGATCATCACCATCGGCAAGAAGGGGCGCGATGCGCTCGCGCGCGGCGGCTACGAGATCAGCGCCGCCTTCCCTGGGTACGGCGACAAGCCGACCTTCGGCGACGTCACCGCACTCGTCAGCCTCCTGGTTGGCGACTTCCTCTCGGGTCGCTCGGCGGGCGTCACCCTGATCCATCCAGCATTCATCTCCACGCTGACGCAGCGCCCAGAGGCGGTACAGCTGCTCCCAATCAAGGCGTCGGCCGACACCGCTGGCATCCCGGGGAACCAGTTCCTCTTCGAGCCCGACCCATCGGCGGTGCTTGAGGCGCTGCTGCCACGCTACGTCGCGACGCGCATCTTCCAGGGTGTGCTCGAGACCACGGCGTGCGAACAGTCGAGCCGCATGGTGGCAATGAAGAACGCAACCGAGAGCGCTGGCGACCTGATCAGCGAGCTGACGCTGACATACAACAAGGTGCGACAGGCGAACATTACGCGAGAGATGATCGAAATTGCTTCGGGCGCAAGCGCGCACTGAAGCTGAGAGCGTAGGAGGAGTTATGGCAAACGCAGGGACAAAGAGCGCAGGAGCCGTGGGAACGGTTGTCCAGGTCACAGGGCCAGTCGTTGACATTGAATTCCCCGCGCGCGAACTACCCGCAATCTATAACGCGGTGCGCGTTGATCGCGCAGACGGATCGCTCGTTGTAGAGGTGCAGCAGCACCTTGGCAACAACCGCGTCCGCACCGTTGCCATGACCACTACTGACGGCCTTGCGCGCGGCGCGAAGGCAACCGATCTTGGCGCGCCAATCTCTGTCCCTGTTGGCGCGGGAACACTCGGTCGCGTCTTCAATGTGCTCGGCGATGCGATTGACCAGGCGGGTGACGTGAAGGCCGATACGCGACTTCCAATTCACCGCTCCGCACCACCATTTGACGACCTCACTACGGAGACCGAACTCTTTGAGACCGGCATTAAGGTGATTGACCTTGTCTGCCCATTCAAGAAGGGCGGAAAGATCGGTATTTTCGGCGGCGCCGGCGTTGGCAAGACGGTGGTGATCCAGGAGCTGATTCGCAACGTTGCGCAAGAGCACTCCGGCTACTCCGTGTTTGCGGGCGTCGGTGAGCGTTCGCGCGAAGGGAACGACCTGATTCACGAAATGCGCGACTCAGGAGTTATTGATAAGACCGTGATGGTGTTCGGGCAGATGAACGAGCCACCTGGAGCGCGTCTCCGCGTGGCACTCTCGGGCCTGACAATGGCGGAGTACTTCCGCGACGAAGAAGGTCGCGACGTGCTCCTCTTCATCGACAACATCTTCCGCTTCACGCAGGCGGGATCTGAAGTATCCGCACTGCTCGGCCGCATGCCGAGCGCCGTGGGATACCAGCCGAACTTGGCAACGGAGATGGCGGCGCTCCAGGAGCGCATCACCTCCACCAAGAAGGGTTCGATTACGTCACTGCAGGCCGTCTACGTGCCAGCAGACGACTACACCGACCCGGCACCAGCAACAACCTTCGGACACCTTGACTCAACGATTCGCCTTGAGCGAAACATCGCGGAGTTGGGAATCTATCCGGCGGTGGATCCGTTGACGTCAACGTCGCGCGTGCTCGACCCGAATGTGGTTGGCGCAAGCCACTACGAAACGGCGCGAGAGGTGCAGCGTGTGCTGCAGCGCTACCGTGACCTGCAAGACATCATCGCCATTCTCGGTATGGATGAGCTCTCGCCTGACGACAAGTCGCTCGTTTCACGCGCGCGACGTCTACAGCGCTTCATGAGCCAGCCGTTCTTCGTTGCGGAGGTCTTCACCGGCCGCCCCGGCAAGTTCGTCAAAATTGCCGACACGGTGGCATCGTTCCGCGAGATCCTGGAGGGGAAGGCCGACGCGCTGCCAGAGCAGGCGTTCTTCCTCGCCGGCACGTTGGATGACGTGCGCGCAAACGCCGCCGCGATGGCCAAGTAGTCCATGTCGTTCACGTTGGAGATCGTCACGCCGGAGCGACTCACCTGGAGTGGTGAGGCAACGGCGCTCGTCCTTCCAACAGTGGACGGCGAGGTTGGGATCCTGCCGAAGCACGAGCCGTACGTCACAGTGCTCGGGCTCGGCGAGGGTCGCATCACCACCAAGGATGGCGGGGTGGAGCTCCTCGCCATCATCGGCGGCTTCGTGCAGGTTCGGCCGGACCGCGTGCTGGTGCTCGCAGAGTCGGCCGATCTTGCCGCGGACCTTGACCTCACTGCAATCGAGAAGGCGAAGGCTGAAGCCGAGCAGGCGCTCGCCCAAGTTGACCAGGCTGACCCAGGGGCCGTAGCAACGGCACGCGCCGCCATGGCACGCGCCCTCCTGCACCTGAACGTTGCGGAGCGCCGCCGCCGTCGCGGCTAGCTCCTCCCCCTCGCACCCAGCGCGCGTGCGTCGTACGCCGCTCAGTTGGACGCAGCGCCACCAACAGAGGAGAATCCACGCATGAGCAGCACCCCTTCACCGAAGCCCTTCTCCTGGGAGTACCGCCCCACCGCGCTCGCTAAGGAGGCGTTCCACATCACAGGCGGTCGCCCACTGAGCGGAAGCGTGCGCGTCTCCGGCGCAAAGAACGCGGCACTCAAGATGATGGCCGCCTCCGTGCTGACGGGTGAACGACTGCACCTAGAGAACGTGCCAGAGATTTTGGATATTGAGGTGCTGCGCGACACGCTGCGCGACCTTGGTGTCACCGTTGAGCGCGAAGCAGACGGCAGCATGGATCTCACCGCCGGCGATGTTGAGTGGCTCTTCGTTCCACTTGAAGCGGCGGCGAAGATGCGCGCAAGCTTCATGCTGCTCGGCCCGCTTCTTGCGCGATTCGGCCGCGTCATCATCAGCAACCCTGGCGGTGATCGCATTGGTCGTCGCCCGGTGAACCTGCACGTTGATGCGATGCGCGCACTCGGCGCAGAGATTGATTACCGCGATGGCTATTACTTTGCAAAGAGCAGCGGTCGACTGCGCGGCGCGCAGATCACCTTCCCGCACGTAACTGTGATGGGGACGGAGAACGCAATGCTCGCCGCCGTTCTTGCAAAGGGGACCACGCGCATTACTCCCGCTGCGCAGGAACCAGAGATTGATGATCTGATCACACTCCTCAACGCTATGGGTGCGCAAGTTGCGCGCACCGCGCCAGATGTGATTGAGATTCAAGGTGTTGACGCGCTGCACGGCGCAACACATCGCGTGATGCCGGATCGCATTGAGGCTGGCACGTTCGCCACCGCCGCTGCGGTGGTCGGCGGGAGCATTGAGATTCAAGAGATTGAACCGAGCCATCTCACATCATTTCTTGAGCTACTTGAGCGCACCGGTGTGGAGCACAGCGTGAGTGGTAAGAGTTTGCGCGTCACCGGAAAGCCACAGGGTGAAGGCTCATACAAGGCAACAGACATCACCACCGCGCCGTATCCAGGACTCGCCACAGACTTGCAGCCGTCGGCAGGGCTGATCCTCACGCGCGCAGAGGGCGTGAGCAACATCCACGAGACGATCTTTGAGGATCGTTTGGAGTGGCTGGTTGGCCTTCGTAGCTTCGGCGCGCAAGTAGAGATCAAAGATGCGCGCCATGCGCGCCTCACCGGCCCAACCGCATTCCACGCCGCCGAGGCGAATATCCCCGACCTGCGCGCTGGCGCCACCCTCATGCTCGCCGCGCTTGCGGCGCCTGGAGAGAGCAAGATTCACGGCGCCCACCATATCCGCCGTGGCTATGCCACCATTGAGGAGAAGTTCCGCGGTCTTGGCGCGGACCTAACGCACGTCAGCGAAGAGGGGAGCAGAGCCGAATGAAGATCGGGATTGACCTGGGAACGGCCAACGTCCTCGTCTTCGTCCAGGGACAGGGGATCACCGTGCGCGAGCCGAGCGTTGTGGCGATCGATGCTGAAGATCGCATCGTTGCTGTGG
>CAMAXG010000022.1 GCA_945862225.1 Thermoflexus hugenholtzii JAD2
CGCTTGGCCAGATCACCCGACGTCGTGGCGAGCAGGTTGAGATGTTCAGGAACGGGTGCGGAGAACGGATTGTGCGTTGCATCCCATCGCCCCGATTCGGCCTCCCACTGATACATCGGGAAGCGGTGCACCCAGCAGAAGGCGAGCACATCTGGATCGGCGAGCCCGAGCTCGAGCGCAACTTCAACACGTAGGCGACCAAGTACCTCAGCGGAGAGGATCTTTGGACCAGCGACGATCAGAAGGAGGTCACCATCGGCATGCGTTGCCTTGCCGCCCGTTGCCGACCAGAGCGCAGCGGTCGCCTCTGGCGAGAGGAACTTCGCAATCGGCGAGCGAACCTCACCATCCGGCTGCAGCGCAATCCACACAAGGCCGTTCGCGCCGTAGCGCTTGGCGCGCTCGGTCAGGTCATCAACATCGGAACGAGTGATCCCACCGCGACCAGCCACGCGAATGGCGCGGATACGCCCACCGCTAGCGCGCGTCTCATCGAACACCTTGAATCCGGTGCTCTCTGGGAGCGCGGCGCCAAGATCAATCAACTCCATCGCGAAGCGAATGTCGGGCTTATCGGATCCGTAGCGCTCCATCGCCTCTTCGTAGGTGAAAGTTGGCAGCGGCAGCTGCTGAATTGGGCGATCTGGTCGAATACGCTTCGTCACCTCGATCACCATCGCTTCGACATAGGCGCGCACGCTGGCCTCATCGACAAAGCTCATCTCGATGTCGAGCTGGGTGAACTCCGGCTGGCGGTCGCCACGGAGATCCTCGTCGCGGAAGCAGCGGGCAATCTGGAAGTAGCGGTCAAAGCCCGCGACCATCAGGAGCTGCTTCATCTGCTGCGGCGACTGTGGCAGCGCGTAGACGCTCCCCTGCTGCAGTCGCGACGGCACGATGAAGTCACGCGCCCCCTCAGGGGTCGACTTGATGAGGATTGGTGTCTCTACCTCTACGAAACCGTGCTCATGATGCACTTCACGAATCGCCTGCACCATCGCGCTGCGCAGAAGGATTCGGTCACGGAGCGGTTCGCGGCGAAGGTCAAGGTAGCGGTACTTCAGTCGTAGGCTCTCGTCGACGGGGGCATCGGTGTCATTGATATAGAAGGGTGGCGTCTTGGCCTGGGAGAGCACGGTGACGATCTCGCCCGCGACCTCAATGCCGCCAGTGGCCAGCTTCTCGTTCTCGGTGCCTGCGCGTCGCGCTGCGACGGTGCCTTCGACGGCGATCACCCACTCGCTGCGCGCGTCGGTAAGGGCGGCGTGGGCTTCGGGGGCGACGGCGGCGTCAACGACCACCTGCACGATGCCGTAGCGGTCACGAAGATCGATGAAGACGAGGCTGCCGTGATCTCGGCGGCGATGAATCCAACCGGCGAGTCGCACGCGTCGACCGACGTCACTCGGGCGCAGTGCGCCGCAGACATCGCTTCGGAGGCCCGTGGTCAGTTTTGCCGCGTCGGTCATGCTACCCCTCGTTCTGCACTAGTCGAAGTACTGCGGCGATCACGCCGCCACGCTCCGCTGGCTCCGCCTGGCTCGCCTTGACGAGATCTCGCAAGGTGAGGCGCCCATCTGGCTCGACGATGATGACCGCCAACGCGCCATCGCGCACGGCTCCCTCGAGCTGCTTCCCGATCTTGCGTGTGCTGACGTCGGCGCGTGCGCTCGCCCCCGCGGCTCGCAGTTGGCCAGCGATCGCCACGCGCTCCGCCACCGATTCAGGCTCGATTCCCGCAACAACAATGGCGGGGCCGCTCGCGGCTGTTGGTAGGAGTCCGCGCGCCTCTAGGGCTAGGACCACACGGTCGATGCCGATGGCGAATCCGATCCCAGGGGTCGGCGTACCGCCGAGTAGTTCGACGAGACCGTCGTAGCGACCGCCGCCGCCGAGCGCCCCCTGCTGTCCCTGCTCCCCGGGGAGGAGGTACTCCCACGCGGTGCGGGTGTAGTAGTCGAGTCCGCGAACGAGCCGTGGTGCAGGGAGAACGGCAACGCCGATCGTTGCCAGGCCAGTGGTGACCGCCGCATGGTGCGACGCACAATCGGCACAGAGATGGTCGGTAATGGCGGGCGCGCTCGCGGCGCGCTTGACCGTTGCTGGCTCTTTCGAGTCGAGGAGGCGCAGCGGGTTCGTGGCGAGACGCGACTGATCCACCTCGCTCAGCTCTTGCACTACGGGCGTGAAGTGCGCGCGCAACGTTTCAACGTAGGCGGGTCGGCAGGTTGCACAGCCAACAGAGTTCAGGTGCACCTGCACGTCGGTGAGACCGAGATCGCGAAGATAGGCGGCGCCCAGCTCAATGATCTCGAGATCAATCCCTGGTCCGCCATCGCCGATCGCCTCAATGTCGAATTGCGTGAACTGGCGGTAGCGCCCCTTCTGCGGTCGGTCGTAGCGGAAGAGTTGCGCCACTGTCGCAAGTCGTACGGGCTGTGGCTGGGAGCGCATGCCGTGCTGAATGTAGGCACGAACGGCGCCTGCGGTTGCCTCGGGTCGGAGCGCCAAGGTGACCGCATCATCACCACGAGGCTCTAGTCGATACAGCTCTTTCGAAACGATGTCAGAGGTGCCGCCAACAGCACGTTCAAAGAGCGCGCTCTCCTCCGCGATCGGCAGCTCGATGCGCGCGTATCCGGCAGCATCGGCGGCGGCCCAGGCGCGATCGGTCGCCCAGCCATGCGCCGAGGCGAGTGGCTCAAGCAGGTCGCGAAGGCCGCGCGGTGACTGGAATCCGCTCACTGGTGCTGCTCCCGCGAGACGCTGCGCACGCCACGGACGCGCTCCAGCCGTGCCATCAGCCGGGCAAGTTCACTAATAGATCCGACGGCAAGGGTCATCAACATCTCCGCATTCGTTTGGCCTGTTGTCTGAACAGTAGCGGACAGGATGTTGACCTTCTGCTCGGCGACCACCTGGGTGATCTCCGTCAAGAGGCCGGTGCGATCGAGCCCTTCAATGCGAATCGTCACTGGATAGCTCTCCGTGGTGGCTGGCGTCATCTCCCACTCCACATCAATCAGCCGCGACGCTTCTCGGGCGGAGGTGGAGGCGTCGCAACTGGCGAGGTGCACGGTCACCCCCTTGCCACGGGTAATGAAGCCAACAATCGGATCGCCTGGGAGCGGACGGCAGCAGCGACCGAATCGCGTCAGGAGGTCGGGCACGCCCTTCACGCGGATCCCACCGGTTCGCTCCGCTGGGGCGACCGCCGCCGCACTGGTGCTCAGCGGCAAGAGTGACTTCGTATCGTCCGATGCGACGCCGAGGCGTGAGACCACCTGCTGTGGACCCACAGCGCCATAGCCAATCGCCGCGTAGAGGTCATCAACGCTCCCCTGGTTCATCTGCTTGGCTACCTCCTCGAGGCGCTCGCGACCGATTGACTCAAGGGTGGTACGGGCGAGGCGACGGAGTTCGCGCTCCAGCGACTCACGCCCATGCAGAACGTTCTCGTCGCGCTCCTGGTGCTTGAACCACTGGCGAATCTTGTTGCGCGCCTGTCGCGTGGTGGCGACATTGAGCCAGTCACGGCTCGGCCCGTGTTTCCCGCGCGCCGTCACCACCTCGATGATGTCGCCTGACTTCAGCCGATACTCGAGCGGCACTAGTCGGTTGTTTACCTTCGCGCCGATGCAGCGATGGCCGATGTCGGTGTGCACGAGATAGGCGAAGTCGAGCGGCGTAGCACCAGCGGGAAGCTCCTTCACATCGCCCTTCGGCGTAAAGACGTAGACCTGATCCTGGAAGACATCCAGTCGAACACCCTCAAGGAACTCGGAGGCGTCGGTGACGTCGCGCTGCCACTCGAGCAGTTGGCGCAACCAGGCGAGCTTCGCGTCGTAGGCGGCATCTGCTTGCGAACCATCCTTATAGCGCCAGTGCGCAGCGATCCCAACCTCGGCGACCTCATGCATGGACCGAGTGCGAATCTGCACCTCGAGCGGACGCCCATCAAGTGCAACGACAGCGGTGTGCAGGCTCTGATAGAGATTGTTCTTCGGCACTGCGATGTAGTCGTCAAACTGATTTGGGATCGGCCGCCAGACGCTATGGACCGCACCGAGCGCGGCGTAGCAGTCGCGCAGGTTCTCCACGATCACACGAATGGCGTAGACGTCGTAAATCTCCGAGAAGTCACTCGATCGGCGCGCCATCTTCTTGTGAATCGAGTAGAGGTGCTTCGCTCGACCAGAGAACTCCGCCTCAATGCCCGCGCGCTCAAGTTCTGGCTTGAGGACGGCGATGGCACGATCAACATAATCGGCGCGCAAGTCCCGTCGCAGCTCGACCATGCTGGCCAGCTCGTGGTACCGCTCAGGCTCGAGTGCCTTGAAGGCGAGATCTTCGAGCTCCCATTTCATCTGCCAGATGCCAAGGCGCTCGGCGAGTGGGGCGTAGATCTCAAGCGTCTGCCGGGCGATGCGACGCTGCTTCTCTGCTGGAAGCGCTGCCAGGGTGCGCATATTGTGCAGCCGATCGCCGAGCTTGATGAGCACCACACGAATGTCTTGCGACATGGCGAGGAACATCTTGCGGATGTTCTCGGCGTGCTGCTCTTCGGCGCTCATTGCCGAGAACTTGCTCAGCTTGGTGACGCCATCAACGAGGATGCCGACCTCATCGCCAAAGCGCTCTGCGATCTCGGCGGTGGTGACCGATGTGTCCTCTGGAACGTCATGGAGCAGTGCGGCCACGAGGGTTGCCGCATCAAGGCCGAGGTCGGCAAGGATGAGCGCCGCTTCAGCGGGGTGGGTCACATACGGCTCACCTGAGGCGCGCACCTGTGTGCCGTGTGCTTCGACAGCAAAGAGGAAAGCGTCGTCAACGATGCGCGCCGCCTCCGCCGTCCCGATTCCTGACGCAACCTTGTCGCGGAGCGCTTCACGAAGCGACTCAACTGGTCGCGCAAGCGCGCGGACCTTGGCGATGGGATCCGCCGCAGGGCGCTTGGCCCGCGGCGTCTTCTCTACTGGCTGCGGCTCAATGCTCATAGTTTTGGAGAATAGCCGAGCGACGAGAGCGCGCTGCGCGCTGTCGCCGCCTCATCCCAGTCCTCGTCAACACCGCGCCGTTCAATCGTTCGCTCATGGCCCTTCCCTGCCAGAAGCACGACATCGCCTGGCTGGGCAGCGCTGACCGCGGCACGAATCGCGGCCGCGCGGTCATGAAGGATCTCGAGGCTGCTGCCAGCACGCGGAGCGGCGGCGAGGAACGCGGCTCGGATCGCTTCAGCGATGCGGTCAGGATCCTCACCCCGCGGGTCTTCGTCGGCGATCCACACCAAGTCCGCGCCCGTTGCGGCTTGCCCGACCGCTGCACGTCGACCTGGGTCGCGCTCCCCCGCAGCACCGGTAACGAGCAGCAGGCGTCCTTCGGGGCTGCACAGCTCGCGCGCCACCGCCACCGACGCCGTCAGTGATGGACCCGTATGGGCGAAGTCAACGATGACGCGGAACGGCTGTGTGCCGCCAATGAGCTGACTTCGTCCAGGGGGTCCGACCTCTGCCTCAACTGCCGCAATCGCGGCGGGAAGTGGCAGGCCCCACGCGGCAACGAGGGTTAGTGCTGCCGCAGCATTGGCGGCATTGATGCGCCCAGGCATCGCAAGATGCAGCTCCGCCTTCACACCGTTAATCAGGACCTCGTGCTCGGAGTAGGCATCGAACCGGGCGACCTGTAGCCCAGCAGCGGCAGCCGCTTCGGCGAATGGCTGCACGGCAGGATCGCTCGCATGCACCACAACCACACGGGGTAGTTGGCGCGCACGACTCGCTGCACTCCCCACAGTTCTCGCCACGAGCTTCGCCTTGGCGGCGCGGTACTCATCAAGGGTCGCATGGAAGTCGAGATGATCTGGCGAGAAGGTCGTATAGATGGCTGATGCGAAGTTAATCGCACCGACGCGCTCTAGTTGCAGGCCGTGGCTCGTGCTCTCGACAACGGCCGCCTCGTCGCCTGCATCCACCATTTCGCGCAGCGCGCGCTGCAAGGCGGGAGCTTCCGGCGTGGTCTGATGCGCCGCGGCCGCTCGCTGTACGCCGCCGATGCGGCTAATCGCCGTGGAGATCAGTCCGGTGCGCAGGCCTGCAGCGGTCAGCGCTGTTGAGAGGAACGTTGAGGTGGTGGTCTTGCCGTCTGTTCCCGTTACGCCGATCGCAAGAAGCTCTTCAGCCGGGTCACCCTCCCACCACGCAGCTGCAGCCGCTAGGGCGGCACGCGCATCGCGAACGAGGATGTGTGGCACGCTCGCCGCTACGGGCCGATCAGTAATCACCGCAGCTGCACCACGCTGAACCGCGTCATCGATGAACGCCAAGCCATCCTGAGACCGCCCAGGGATAGCCACAAACACTCCACCCCGAACAACCCGACGAGAGTCGTGTGCTGGAGCGCTCTGGATCTCCACGGTGGTGGCGCTCCCTGCCAGTAGCAGCTGCGCGTCTGCCAAACGTGCCTCCAGGTCTCGAAGCAGACGGCCAGCCATCAGCGAGTGATCCCCGCATCGGCGTAAGAGCGAATGGCTTCGTGGCTTCTATTCACGACGAGACTTCGCCCCGAAGGAGCAGCGCACGAGCCTTCGGCGGGAGTGCCGAGGCAACTAACCTCAACACTGGCAGCGCCTCTTGTCGCCGAGCGAGAACTGTTAATCCAACGTACGTGGCTAGCCCCACGATCGTTCCAACGCCCGCCGCAGCGGTGCCTGCGAGCACACCAACCTCGCGTGCAGAGTCCATGAATGGCGATGTAACGAGAACAGCCAAGCCGGCGGACACGAGGGATGCAACTACGGCAAAGATGACCATCTTGAGAATGGTAGCGGCGTGCACAATCTGCGACCGACGTGCCAGGAGCCATACCAACGCGATAGCCTGAATCCAAGTCCCAAATGGAAGGGCCATAGCGATGCTAGAGAGGCCAAACGCGGGGAACCACAGTGTGGCAAATCCAAAGATGACCAAACATCCGCAGACTTCAGCGATCGTCGGTCGCAATGTATCGCCTAACCCATAGAAGAGTCGGATAGCGACGGAGATGATTCCGTGCGCGACAAGGCCAAGGAGTAGCAGGCGCAGAAGGTCGGCCGTGGCTGCGACGGACAACACTTCAATGCTCCCCCCAACAACGAGCCTCACCGCGTCAAAGGCGAAGAGTGCTCCGAGCGCTGCGATCGGCGACATCATCCAGATCACCGTGCCGATGCTGAGGGTTGCGATCGTGCGCACTCGTGCGAAATTGCCGCGCGCGGCATGTGCCGCCACCTTTGGCAAGATTGCCATCCCAATGGAGGAGGTCACCAGAGCGAGCGGTACCTGCATCAACGTGAATGCGTATGACCAGACGGTGATCGCGCCTGGGCCGCTCGATCCAGCGAGGGAGATGAGGTATGCGAGCAGGAGCTGAACAAAGAGCACGGAGCCAACGCGAGGAAGGAGCGAGCGAATAGCATCCCGCAGCAACGGGTCGCTGAAATCGGGACGCGCTGGTCGAAGAGTGCTTCGCATCAGAACCGCTCCCGTAACGAGCAGCACAGCAACCGCACCCACCGCTGTCCCAATCGCTGGACCGTAACCAGCGGCTGCCCGTCCGCCAATCAGCGCCCCGCCGATGGTCCCGGCGCTGTAAAGGAGCCCCGTGATCGCTGAAGTGCCAAATCGGGAGCGCGCTGCGGCTGCACTGGAGCAAACCGCAGAAAGTGCGAGTGCGATGGTGGCAACGTAGAGAATGATGCTGAGGTCTGCCGCTTCGTTTTGTTGGCCGACCGGCAGGCCGCCGACCAGGACACCGCTCAATGTCTTGGCGACAATCACGATGATGACCCCGAAGAGGAGAAGCAGCATCAGCATCGCAACGAGCACGGAGCCTACTAATCGCTGAGCGCGAAGATCCTCCCCCCGCTCCAAAAGGGAACTGAGCTGCGGCACGAGTACGGTTGCAATCGATCCCGCGGCAACGAGCGCGAAGACGATGTCGGGAATACGGAATGCGGCGAGGAATGGGTCGAGCGTCCCTGTTGCCCCGAAGACGGCAATGAGCACGGTGATGCGCGCCCAACCAGCGATTCGAGAGGCGAGTGCGCCCGCAGCCAGAATTGAACTACTTCGTGCCGTGCTTGCACGAAGGATTGGCGCAACGGTACGCCGCTTCATGGCTTCGACCCGGCACGCCGCGCGCGTGGATGTGCGGACTTGTACAACCCGCGTAGGCGCGTGGTTGATACATGGGTGTACACCTGCGTCGTTCCGAGGCTCTCGTGTCCGAGTAGCTCTTGCACGACGCGCAGGTCTGCACCGCCGTCAAGAAGGTGCGTGGCAAATGAGTGACGCAGTGTGTGCGGGTGAAACGCCTCTGGAAGGCCGGCCGCACGTGCGATGTCGTCGAGTCGTGCACGGGCACCGCGCTCTCCGAGTGGCCCACCATTACGATTCAGGAAGAGCGCAGAGGCTGGAGTCGCGGCGAGGCCAGCGAGTGCGGGGCGGCCATCTGACAGATACGACTCAAGCGCGCGGCGACATGGTGCGCCAAAGAGTGCGACGCGCTGCTTGTCGCCCTTCCCGGTCACCTTCACCTCGCCACGGCCGAGCTGCAGATCGGTCACGCTGATCGCAACCACTTCAGCAATACGAAGTCCGGCGCCGTAGAGCAACTCAATGAGTGCGGTATCGCGCAGGGCCAGCGCAGCTGAGGTGCCGATCGCGGCCTGCGCGATGAGCTGCTCGACCTGCGCTTGTGACAAGACATCGGGGAGGCGCTTCTCGCGCTTCGGTCGGGCGAGTGCATGCAGCGGATCCTTCGCCACACTCCCCTGCCGCACCCAGAATCGGTAGAAGGTGCCGAGAGCGGCGAGCCGCTGCTGCACGGTTGAGCGCTCTCCATCCTCACTGAGAAGGGCGATATAGCGACGCAGGTCTGCGCGGCTTGGCGTGCGCCAATCGATCCCCTCGGCGTCGTACCAGGCAACAAGGCGCTCCACCGCCGTGCGGTACGAGCGCTCCGTTGCGGCCGAGAGTGCACGTGCGCGCAGGTGCATGATGAACGGGGCGATGCGTGGGTCAGTGACGGCAGAAGAGAGCGACGCCGCGGGAGCCGATTCGCGGCCCCGAGCCATTAGACCGTCTCCACCTGTTCAGCCGGCGCCTCCGCGACCGACTCAATCGCGACAGGTTCCGCCGCGGGATCCTTACTCTTCGCCTTTGCTTTGGCCTTTGGTTTCGCCTTGGCCTTCGGCTTGCTCTTGGCCTTCGGCTTCGCCTTGCTCTTCGCTGTGGCCTTTGTGTCACCGCCGGCGGCGGCGGCGGCTGCGCCGCGTCGCGGACGCTTCGGCACCCAGGCGAGCGGATCAGGTTCGCCGCCCGCAATCACCGAACCAACGACTACGACCTCTGGAAGGGTTACGCGCGCGCCACACTTGGTGCAGATGCCGCCCTCATCGTCTTTACCGATCACGGCGCCGCACTCGGCATGTGTCGCGCCCGAGGGTCGCGGCCGAATCGTCTTGCAGTCGGGGTAGCGGTTGCAGGAATAGAAGTAGGTGCCGCGCTTGTTGTTCTTCTTCGGGCCAAGCTTGCCGCCGTGCTCCACGCCGCACACTGGGCAGAGCGCATCGAACTCCAGCTTGAACTCTGCAGGTACCTCAGCCTTCGGAATGTACTTGCACTCTGGGTATCGGTCACAACCGAGGAACCAGCCGAAGCGGCTCCGTCGCTGCGCCATCTTGCCGCCGTGCTCCGCGCCGCACATTGGGCATGGGAGGCCCGCACCCTCAAGCGTTGGCGTGTCACCTGATGGCGTGTCGTCGCCGATCACCTTCGAGAGCGACTTGCGCTCGGCATGTTCTGGATACAGCGTGCAGGCGAGGTACCAACCGAATCGGCCGAGGCGCTCCTCCATTGGATGCCCCTCGGAGCACTTCTCTTCGCTGGCACGGTTGCGGAACTCTCCAGCACCGATTGACTGCGCCTTCTCGAGAACGAGTGGATCAAAGGTGCTCCAGAACTTCTGCAGCACATCGCGCCAGTTCGCGCGCCCCTCTGCGACGGCGTCGAGCTCCTCTTCCATGCCGGCCGTGAAGCCGAGGTCAACGAAGGTAGAGAAGTGCGTGGTGAGTAGGTCGCAGACCGTTTCGCCAAGTCGCGTGGCGCGGAGGCGATTATCTTTGTCGCGGTCAACGTATTCGCGCTCTTGAATACGTTCGATGATGGCGGCGTAGGTTGATGGTCGACCGATGCCGTGCTTCTCTAGCTCCTTGACGAGCGTTGGCTCAGTAAAGCGCGGTTCAGGCTTTGTCGCGTGCGGCACGCCCTCTACTGTTGCGACGTTCCCCTTTGAGCCCTCTGGCAGATCGGGAACCTTCGCCTCAGCATCTTCGTCTTCGTCATCGCGCCCCTCGAGATAGACGGCGGTGAAGCCGGGCTCAAGCGTTCGCGTTGCAACCGTTTTAAGACGATCGCTCCCTGCGCTCCAGATGAGGGTGGTAGATGCGGAGATCTTGTCGGGCATCTGCGACGCGATCGTGCGGCGCCAGATCAACGTGTAGACCTTCAGCTCGCGTTCGTCGATGTATGGCGCAGCAAGTTCGGGGGTGAGGGCAAGATTGGTTGGTCGAATCGCTTCGTGCGCCTCTTGTGCGTTCTTCGACTTCGAGGCGTACTGGCGGCCGCCCTCAACAACCATCTCTGGGCCGAATCGCTCGCGGATCACCGCCGAGGCGTCACTGATGGCCTGCTGGCTCAGCGTTGGTGAATCGGTACGCATATAGGTAATGAGACCGGTGCGCTCGCCGCCGATCTCCACACCCTCGTAGAGCTTCTGGGCGAGCTGCATCGTGACGCGCGAGCGGAAGCCGTGCTTTCGACCCGCCTCCTGCTGCAGCGTGGAGGTGGTGAATGGCGGAACAGGGCGCTGCTTGCGCGTCCCCTCGCTGCGCTCCACAACGACGGCATCAGCGCCTTCGAGTCGGGCCACGGCGGCTGCCGCTACCTCTGGATCAAGCTCGAGAATCTCCCCCTTCTCGCCGATGAGGGTGGCGGGGACGACCATGTCGCTCGCACTCGCGGGGCGAATCCCGATCTCAACCGTGGTGTAGTGGCGTGGAATAAAGGCGCGGATGGCGCGCTCGCGCTCCACAACCAGGCGAAGCGCCACCGACTGCACCCGCCCTGCGGAGAGCTTCGGCTTGACGAGCCGCGAGAGGAGCGGCGAGAGCCGGTACCCGACGAGGCGATCGAGAATGCGGCGCGCCTGCTGAGCGTTAACGAGGTCGAGGTTGATGGCGCGGGGATGGGCAAACGCCTCAAGGATGGCCCCCTTCGTGATCTCGCTGAAGGTGACCCTGTGGCGATCCGCCTCGGGGATGCCGAGGGCCTCGGCCACATGCCAGGCGATCGCCTCCCCTTCGCGGTCAAGGTCGGTTGCGAGCCAGACCGAGGTTGCCTTCTTGGCGGCACGAGTGATGTCATCAAGGCGCTTCTGCTTGTCTTCAATGATCTCGTAGACCGGGGTGAAGCCGTTCTCCACGTCAACCGCCATGCTCCCCTTCTTCGTCTTCTGGGGGAGATCCCGAATGTGGCCGTAGGAGGCGAGCACGGTGTAATCGGGGCCGAGATACCGCTCAATCGTCTGGGCCTTGGCCGGCGACTCGACGATAACGAGGTTGGTGGCTGCCTTTGTCATGGGCGAGAGCGTAGCACCGCCCCAAGAACGCGCCGCCAACGCCCGCCGCGCTGCTCAATCAGCCCACGCAGGCTCAGGAGGGTCAGCGCCGCCACCAGTGCCCCCGGTAACTCCGCCGAAAGGTCGCTCAGATCACCCTCGACGACCCCCTCAGCGCCAGCCGCATCAAGTCTCTGCAGGATTTCCTGCTGCAAACCAGACGCCGCAACGTGCGTTGTGCCCGTTGCGACACGCGGATCGCCAGAAGGGTCGTCAAACTGCCCGTGCAAGGACAGCGCACAGACAGCAAGCCAGGCGCGGAGGTCGGCCTCCCCCGAAATGAGCACGGGTGAGCGCTCTTCGGTGAGACGCAAAGACAACTCCTGCGCTCGCTGGAGCCAGCGGAGTCCCCCTTCTGCACTCTCTGCGCCGTAGGGGGCGCTCACAACCGCGACTGGGAGCCCAAGCCCTGCCGCCGATTCAGCGGTAATCAGCGCCCCAGAGCCTTCCGGTGCCTCAACGACGATGAGTCCGTCGCAGAGCGCCGCCAGGAGGTGGTTCCGGGCGGCAAAGCTCCAGGCGGCAGGGGGCGTGCCGATTGGGCGATCGGAGAGCAGGAGGCCTGCCTGCTGGATCTGCTCGGCCAGGCGCCGCGCCCCGTAGCGCAGCCCGAGCGGGGCAGGACTAGGAAGTACTGCGATCGTCTCCCCTCCCGCCTCTACGGCTGCCAAATGGGCCGCCTCGTCGATCCCCAGGGCGAGGCCTGAGACAACGCACCACCCCGATCGCGCCACCTCGAAGGCGATGCGCCGTGCCGCCGCAGCGCCATGCGGTGAAGGTCGCCGCGTGCCAACGATCCCGATCGATGGCCTCCCCAGAACCTCGACCCGCCCCAGCGCCCAGAGTGGGCGGCGCCGATCAGCATCCGGAGCCAACCCGAGGGCCTCACTGCGGCGCTCAGGGATGCGCGGGTCGCCTGGGTGCAGCGTGATCGCGCTCACCAGTGATCGCCGTGCAGATGGATCGCCTCGGCCACATCAGCATCGCCCACCACATCGCGTCCATCAAGGAGCGCTACCACCGTCGCAACCTGTTCAATCTGACTCCATGCGCGCACCCCGAGGCCCTCAACAGTTCGGCGCGTCGCACCGGTCATCCCATCAGGGTGAGCAGGCTGCTGCACAAGGGCGGCACGGACCGATGTTGCCCGCTCACGAGCCGTGAGCGTGGTGAGTTCGCCGCGCGGGAGCGCAGCGAGTGGCGTGCTCGGTCGAGCAAGTCGCACACGCAACGGGAATCGATCGCGAATCGGTGCTGAGAGCGAGAGGCTTCCCCGTCGTCGCGCAGCAGGGAGGCAGCGACAGGTACCGCTTGGGTGCTCTAACTCGCCACAGCCACAGGGGTTCCCAGTCGCGGCCACGATCGCATCCGCAGGGAAGCGTACAGAGCGCCCTGCGCGAACGAGGTCGACACTCCCCCGCTCCAGCGGTTCGCGTAACGCCTCAAGGGAATCGCGCCGAAATTCACCAATCTCATCAAGCAACAAGAGGCCGCGATGCGCCCAGGTGAGCTCACCGGGCATCATGCGCGGGCCTCCGCCGATGAGCCCTGCCACCGTGATGTCGTGATGCGGTGCTCGCAACGGTGGACGCACTGAGAGTTCGGTGGAGTGACCACCTGCCGATGCAATGGAGGCAACCTCGCTGTGCTCCTCTCCAGTGAGATCGGGAAGGATCTCATGCAGCGCCCGCGCGAGCATCGACTTGCCCACCCCTGGCGGCCCCTCAAGCAGAATCGGAAAGCGCCCGCACGCTGCAATCAACACGGCACGCGTAGCAATCGGTTGACCGCGAATGCTCGCGAGCTCGCATGTGACATCAACACTAGGTGCTGTGGTCAATGCGTTCTCGGGTGACAGTTGCGCCCCTACGACTCCGCCCTCTACCGCCAGCGCAGCATCCGCAAGCGTTCCGACGGGGATCACCTCGCCGCCGCACAACCCTGGCAGCGCCGCCACGCTCGCGGGCAGCAGCACACGATGTCCTGCTGAGAGGAGCGGTAGGGCGAGCGGCAGCGCACCAGGCACGTTGCGCACTCTGCCGTCGAGCGCGAGCTCACCGATCGCCGCGAGGGTTCCCTTGCCGCGATGGCGGATCTGGCCGCTGGCAAGCAGGATGCCGATGGCAATAGCGAGATCAAACGAACCGCCACTCTTGCGTAAGTCGGCTGGGGCGAGGTTGATGGTGATGCGGCGAGCGGGCCAGGTGTAGCCAGCTGCACGAATGGCGGAACGGATGCGCTCACGCGCCTCGCCTACAGCGGTGTCAGGGAGACCAACTATGCGTGTTGCAGGAATGCCAGGGGCGACGTCGACCTCAACCTCAACCGGAACCCCATCAATTCCAACCAGTGCCGTAGAAGCGACTGACGTTGGCATAGAGAGACGATCGCAGCGAGAACATACTGCGCACGTAGCGAGGACTAGATGCTGGCGGCAACCTTTGCGATCGTGTCGATGAGGCGCGCCGACCATCCTTCTAGCTCACCCTTGCGACGGAGCGCTTCACTCACTGGAACGAGGGAGCCTGCAAGCTTATGCGTCTCACGGATGTGAATGTCGGGCGAGGTTAGCGTGGCAATGAAGACAATGCCGAGATGCACTCGACCGACATCATCACCGTCATCGTTGAGGAGTCCGATCGGCGCGAACGATGGCAGTGTGGGCGTGGCAACCTCCTCGACCCACTCTCGAGCAAGCGCAGCGCGAATGCCGCCATCGTTTGGCGAGATATGGCCACCCACGCCGAACGAGGCGCGGCCGTGCAGGCGCTTGTCGCTGCCACCAGCGAGACGATCCATCCAGAAGAGCTGTGTATCGCTTGCGGGAGCCCCCTCAGGGCGATAGAGGGCCACTGCGTACGGGATTGGCTGCTTCCAGGAGGGGTCCAACTCGAGTTCGCGCCGTGGACGAGGCTGGGCTACCTGGTCGAGACGTGTGATCTCGTGCTCGCCCTCCTCAGGGCTGCTAAAGGCGCGGAGCCCGGTCCAGGCCCCTGCAGGGAGTGCAAGTTCGCGAGGGATGCCGATGATCTCCTCATCGGCACCTTTCGCCAGAGGATCAGCGCTCACTCGTTCTCCGTTAGCACTGCACGCGCGGCGACGAGACGCTTCTCTAGATCTACCCGACCGATCACTGGGTCGTTCTCTGCGGCGGCCAGACGCGCATCCCACTGCTCCAAGACCAGTCGAAGCGTCTTCAGCCGGCGGCGAACCTCGCGCGCGTTCGTTGCAAGAATGTCGGCACCCATTGCCTCTGAGCCACGTGCGAGCCGTGTAGCGGAGAGCCAACCAGTGCTCGCAAGGAGGTGCGAGATCTTCCAGCCGTCAGGGGCATCAGCCGCATCGCCGAGCGCCACCGTCTCCACCAGCGCTGCAGCAACGAGAAGCGGCAGGTGGCTGACCGCAGCGGTCGCGGCGTCGTGCAGCTCCGCTTCAAGGATCACCGGTCGCGCACCACAGCTGGTTGCGAGTCGCTCAACGAGTGCAGCCGCGCCGCCACCGTTGGCACCCGGAACAATCACCCATGGCCGACCGAGAAAGAGATTGGCGTCTGCCGCCGCGAAACCGGTCTCATGGCTCCCTGCCATGGGGTGGCCGCCGCAGAAGCGAATGTTGCGCGCCGCCGCCTCCTTCGCGATCCACACCTTGGTTGAGGCGACGTCGGTCACCACAGCGCCATCGGCGAGGCGCCCCGATCGACGACAGATCACCAGCTCATCAAGAATCTCAGTCATGGCAATCGGCGGTGCACAGAGAATTACGAGCGCTGCACCGTCGACCGTTTCGGCGATTGAGCGGCCGACGGAATCAATCACGCCTGCCGCCAACGCATCACGCGGTCCCGTTTGCGTTGGTGTCCATGCAACGATCTCTAGGCCGCTCTCATCAAGTGGACCAACGGAGGCGGGGTCTTCGCGCAGTGCCCGCGCGATGGAGCCGCCGATCAGACCGAGCCCGAGCAGCGCTACCTTCACGAGTGATCAGCCAACAGTGGCGATGGCGTCAAGTGCGCGAATGACGGCGCGAATGCCGCCCTCAAAGTTGCCGAGGTCCATTGACTCATTCGGTGCATGCGCATTGTCATCTGGTGGCGTAAAGCCGAGCAGCACAACTGGCAGGCCGAGCTCCTTCTGGAAGAGCGCAGCGATCGGAATGGAGCCGCCTTCGCGGATGTAGAGCGGTGGTACACCGAAGGTCGCCTCAAGGGCTCCAGCGGCGGCATTGAGATACGGATCACCAAGCGGCGTAAGGAAGGCGTCACCATTGCCAAGGTTCTGCACCGCAACCTGCAAGCCGGCAGGAGCGGCAGCACGCAGCGCCGCCTCAAGCTGACGGCTGATCTTCTCAGGATCTTGTGCGGTCACAAGGCGGCACGAGATCTTGGCGTGTGCATGCGCTGGAATGATTGTCTTGGAGCCGTCGCCCATAAAGCCGCCCCAGATGCCATTCACGTCGAGTGTTGGGCGGCCACCACGTCGCTCAACGGTAGAGAAGCCGCGCTCCCCCGCCGTTGCGGTGGCACCTATGCCTGCGAGATAGCCAGGCTCGTCAAACGGCAGGGCGGCAAATGCGGCGCGGTCGGCTGGTGTGAGCTCAACAACGTCGTCGTAGAAGCCAGGCACGGTGATGTGACCGTTCTCGTCGTGCAGCGAGGCGATCATGGCGGCAAGGGCGTTCGCAGGATTCACCACGGAGCCGCCGTAGCTGCCCGAGTGCAGGTCCACATCGGAGGCGCGTACGTCCACCTGAATGTAGGTGATGCCGCGGAGCCCAACCGTGAGGGCCGGACGGTTGCCATCAAAGAAGCCGGAGTCACTAATGATCACGGCGTCGCCGCTGCAGCGGTCTGGGTTCGCCGCCATCCACGACTCAAGGTTCACCGAACTCGACTCCTCTTCGCCCTCGAAGACGTACTTCACGTTGACGGGCAGGGTGCCGCGGGTCGTCACGAGCGCCTCGAGGGCGCTGAGATGGATCACGATCTGACCCTTATCGTCGGCGGAGCCACGTCCGAGCATGCGTCCGTCGCGAACGATCGGCTCAAACGGGCTGGTCTTCCAGAGATCGAGCGGGTCTCCCGGCTGCACGTCGTAGTGGCCGTAGATCACCACGGTCGGTAGCGAGCTATTGCCGATCTTCTCGGCCACGACGATGGGGTGACCACCCGTCTCGCTCACCTCAACGCGCTCTGCACCGATGCGGCGAAGTTCAGCGGCCAGCCACTCTGCGGCGGCACGGCAATCAGCGGCGTTCTCAGGGAGGGCAGAGACGCTTGGGATCTTCAGAAACTCCGCGTACTTCGCCATCCGCGTGGCCGCGGTTGCAACGAGATGCGCCTCCTCTGGCCCCTCTAGCCCCTTCCAGGCGAGCGTTGGGGCGTATGCCATCAGGCTGGCTGTCCCGCCGCCGCGCCCCCAGGGCCTGGCTTTGCGGCCGGCTGACCCTTTGTGTCGACCTTCGCCACCGGAATGGACACTCCTGCGGCTCGTAGACGATCAAGGAGGCCGGCGTATGCGGCTGGCTTTGCAGGGAGGTCGGCGAAGAGTGTCTCGAAGGCCTCGCCCTCAACCGTCTCTTCAGCAATCAGCTTCGCCGCAAGGGCGTCCAGTCGATCTCGGTGCTTCGTCAGCACTTCGCGCGCACGCTCAGCACCGCGATCAATGATCGCGCGGACCTCTTCGTCAATCTGCTTCGCAACGGCCTCGGAGTAGTTCTTCTGCTCCGACATCTCGCGGCCCAGGAAGATCATCTCGTCCTGTCGGCCGAGGGTGACGGTGCCCAACTTCTCCGACATGCCGAAGCGCGTCACCATCTTGCGCGCAAGATCAGTTGCCTTCTCAATGTCGTTTGAGGCACCTGTCGTTGTATCACCAAAGACGAGCTGCTCAGCAACGTTGCCACCGAGCATCGCGGCGATCTTGTCTTCAAATTCGCTCTTGCTCTGCAGGTAGCGGTCTTCGGTCGGCAGGTTCATGGTGTAGCCCAGCGCCATGCCGCGGCTGATCACCGTCACCTTGCTGACCGGATCACACTTCTCAAGAATGCGCCCAACCACCGCGTGACCACCCTCGTGGTAAGCGATGATCTGCTTCTCTGCATCGGTGATGAGACGGCTCTTGCGCTGCGGGCCAGCCATCACGCGATCAAGCGCTTCGGCGAACTCGTCCATGCCAATGGTGCGCTTGCTGCGACGTGCGGCAAGGATTGCAGCTTCGTTCATGAGGTTCGCGAGATCAGCTCCCGAGAATCCCGGCGAGCGGCGCGCGATCTCTTCGAGGTTGACCGTCTTGTCGAGCGGCTTCCCCTTCACGTGCACCTTCAAGATCGCAATGCGGCCCTTCAGGTCTGGGCGATCAAGGATCACCTGTCGATCGAAGCGGCCTGGGCGCAGCAGCGCCGGGTCAAGCACGTCAGGACGGTTCGTTGCGGCGATGATGATCACGTTGGTGCCCGTCTCGAAGCCGTCCATCTCCACCAGGATCTGGTTCAGCGTCTGCTCGCGCTCGTCGTGTGAGCCGCCGAGCCCGGCGCCGCGCTGACGACCGACGGCATCAATCTCGTCGATGAAGACAATGCACGGCGAGTTGCGCTTCGCCTGGTCGAAGAGGTCGCGCACTCGTGAAGCGCCAACGCCAACGAACATCTCGACGAATTCGGAGCCAGAGATGCTGAAGAACGGCACGCCAGCCTCGCCAGCAACGGCACGGGCGAGCAGGGTCTTACCAGTGCCCGGTGAGCCGATCAGGAGGACGCCCTTTGGAATCTTTGCGCCGAGCGCTTCAAAGCGCTCAGGGAACTTCAAGAACTCCACGACCTCTTCCAGCTCAACCTTGGCCTCTTCGACGCCAGCGACGTCGGCAAAGGTGACGGGGGTCTTGTTCGCAATGAACATCTTCGCCTTGCTCTTGCCGAAGCTCATTGCCTGGTTGTTCTGCCCTTGCGCGCTGCGCATCATGAAGACGAAGAGGCCACCGATCAGCAGGACCGGTAGCAGGGCGCTGATCAGCAGGCTAAAGAGCTGGCCGGAGTCGTCGGGCTTCTTCGCGCCGAACGTCACGCTGTCGGGGTTGCGGCCGCCAGCGAT
>CAMAXG010000023.1 GCA_945862225.1 Thermoflexus hugenholtzii JAD2
TTGCTGCGTCAGGGTTTCCCCCATTGCGCAAAATTCCCGACTGCTGCCTCCCGTAGGAGTCTGGGCCGTGTCTCAGTCCCAGTCTGGGTGATCGTCCTCTCAGACCACCTATCGATCGTCGCCTTGGTGAGCCATTACCTCACCAACTAGCTAATCGAACGCAGGCCCCGCCCATAGCGCATTGCTGCTTTGGAGACGCTAATGAAAGCGTCTCAACATGAGGTATTAGCTACCCTTTCGGGCAGTTATTCCTCACTACGGGGTAGGTCACCTACGCGTTACTCAGCCGTTCGCCACTAATTTCCGAGCAAGCCCGGAAACTCGTTCGACTTGCATGTCTAAGGCATACCGCCAGCGTTAGTCCTGAGCCAGGATCAAACTCTCCGAAACAACGTGTTGCCTTACGGCAGCACGTACATTTTCCGAGGGTCTGCCCCGGCGAATTAAACGGTTGCTTTGTGTTACCTGCCACTCTTCAGCTGTTAAGGTGCCGCCGGCTTTCGCCGACGCGGTCGCCACGGAGACCGTGGTGACTGTAAGCGCTGCTCTGCTCCACCCGTGATCGGGGCGGACGGTCGAGGATCTCTTCCACGAGCGACGCGAAGGGGGAGTCTACGCACCCTGCCGCTCCCCTGTCAAACGGGGGGCTCGTGCGGGGCCGTGCGGGGCGATTCGTGCTCACCACGCAGGGGTTGCGTGTTACAGCGGGCTTGACTCCACGAGGAGCAGCACGCCCGCTGCGGCGGCCAGGGAGGCGACAGCAAGGGTGGCTCCGGCGGCGGCGGGCTCCACGCTCGTGGCCACCGTATAGATAAGGAGCGCGAGGAGGCCGGCGAGCACGACCTTGAGGAGGCGGAGGAGGAGCTCGACGATCAGGTGGCTCATGCCCCTACTCTACGCCCCGCCGCTCTTCGAGGCTGCGCAGAATTGTTACAGCATCGGCGTACTGGAGGTCTGCCCCGAATGGGAGGCCGCGGGCCATAGAGGTAATGGAGGCGACCTTGGTGCCGAGGCGCTCCTGCAGGTAGAGAAGTGTTACATCGCCCTCAGGGGAGGGGTTGGTGGCGATGATCACCTCGCGTACCGGGTTCCCCTCGGCGGCGGCGGCGTCGACCCGCTCGAAGAGCTCCTTCATGCGGAGCTGGCCAGGGCCGATCCCCGACATGGGCGAGAGGGCGCCGTTGAGCACGTGGTAGCGGCCGCGGAAGGCCCCGGTGCGCTCAATGGCGACCAGGTCGAGCGCCTCTTCGACCACACAAAGGAGGCCCAGGTCGCGGGAGGTGTCGCGGCAGATGCGGCAGCGCTCCTCGTCAGAGACGTGCCCGCAGATGGCACAGGGTCGGGTGTTCGCCCGCATGGCGCTGATCGCCCCTGCGAGGGCGAGCGCCTCGGGCTCGGGGGTGCGCAGCAGGTGGAAGGCGAGTCGCTCGGCGGTGCGGGGACCGACCCCTGGGAGTCGGGAGAGGGCCTCAATGAGGCGCTCGACGGAGCTCGGCAGGGCGGCGCCGCTGCTCACTCCTTCCAAACCTCACGGAGTGCCGTGTCGGGATCGAGCTCGCCGAACTGAATGACGATCTTGCGCCCGTAGGCCTTGTCGGCCAGCGACTCGATGCGCTCACGCTTCGCCTCGGCGCGCTGGCGCAGGAAGCTCTTCGTGGGCGGGTAGCTGAGCACGAGGGTGTCGCCGTTGAGCGTGGGTCGGGCATCGGCGAGGAGCGGCTTGGTGGCAGGATCGGCGCTGGCGAGCATGGCGCCCCACTCCCCTGTCGCCGGCGGGGCTGGCGGGGTTACCGGTGCGGCTGCTGGAGCTGGCGCAGGGGCGGCGGCGCGCGGTGCCACCTGTGCTGGGCTGCTCGCGGGAGCGGAGGCGGGTGCGGCTGCGGTGACACGAGCGGGTGCAGGGGCCAGCGCGGCGACGGGGGCCGCGAGGGCGGCGCCGCCGCCGAGAAGGAGAAGCTCGAGGCCGAGGCGCAGATCGGCATCGCCGCGACCGGTCTCGATGCGGCGCAGGGCGTTTGCCAAGCCAAGGAGTGCTTCACGCGTGCGGCCGGCAAGGCCGATGGTGGCACCGCCACCGTCGGAGAGGTCGAGGCCGGCGGGGAGCTTGGCGGCGTCGCCAGGCACGGTGCCGCCACCCGCGAGTGCGGCGTGGAGTCCGCGACGGACGAGGTCGGTGAGGCGGTCGGCAACGATGCGGGGGTCGCGGCCGCGCGCCTCGAACTCGGCGAGGATCGCGAGCCCAGCGGGTGCGTCGGCGTCGAGGATGGCGCAGGCGAGACGCTCGATGCGGTCGGCGCCCGGGAGGCCGAGGAGCTCTTCGACGTCGGCGGCCTTCAGCGGGTCGACCCCTGAGGAGAGGAGCTGGTCGAGCATCGACTCGGCGTCGCGCATGCCGCCGTCGGCGAGGCGGGCCAGGAGTTCAATGGCGGCTGGCTCGGCGACTCGCTTCTCGGTTGCGAGGATCGCTTCGAGCTTGGCGGCGATCTCGGCGCGGGCGATCGGGCGGAAGTCGAAGCGCTGCAGGCGCGAGAGCACAGCAGGTCGAATCTTTGAAGGGTCGGTGGTACAGAAGATGAAGACGATTCCTGGTGGCGGCTCCTCGAGCCACTTAAGCAGGGCATCCCAAGCGTCATTGGTGAAGCGGTGCACCTCGTCGAGGATGAGGACCTTGCGCTTCAGGTCGGTGGGTGGGTTGGTAATGAGCGGGATGAGGTCCTCGCGCACGTCGTCGATGCGGTTCGAGGTGGCGGCGTTCGATTCAACGACGTCGAAGGTGGCCCCTTCGGTAATGGCAACGCAGGAGCGGCAGGTGCCGCACGGCTCGCCCTCGGCTGGGGCGAGGCAGTTGAGCGCCTTGGCAACGATGCGGGCGGTGGAGGTCTTGCCGGTGCCGCGCGGGCCGACGAAGAGAAGTCCGTGACCGAGTCGCCCGTCGGCGACGGCGCGTCGGAGGGTCTTGGCGATGGGGTCTTGGCCGCGGAGCTCACCGAAGGTGGTGGCGCGGTAGCGGCGATAGATTGCCAGCTGCTCCGTCATGCTCCCCTCCCCTTCTCTCCGTGGCGCCGTTGACAACTTTTCAGTGCCGCCGGCCGAGCCATCCGCTGCGCCCGCCGCGATCCGCTTAGCGCTGCTTCCTTCCGGATCTGACGCGGTTCACAGAGCGTCGTCGCGCGGAGTCCGACCGACGGCAGGGCGATCATAGACGACCCGACGCACTCCGATCGCGCAACGGTCACCCCCGCCGTGAGCGCGCCAAGGCACTCTACGGAGAACGCCCGATTGGGCGATTGAGAGCGGATTGGAGCGCGATTATGGGACACACGGTCGACCTTCATGCATACGGAGTGACAGCGGAGCGCGGCTTCCTCCCCATCGCCGACCCGAGCGCCGCCATCCCGCTCGCCAATGCCGAGTGGCACGAGACGGCGCGCAATCTACCGAGCCTGATTCCCACCGGCCGGATTCGCGAGATCATCGAGGCGCTCCCACCCTTCCGCGCCGATCTGCTGAATACCGAAGAGGATCTTGAGGCGGCGATGCGCACGTTGAGCTATCTCGGTCAGGCGTATGTGTGGGGCCAGCCAGAGGCGCCGACCGCACTCCCTGCCGGGCTCGCCGTGCCGTGGCATGAGGTCGCAGCGGCGATTGGCCGTGAGCCGATCCTCTCGTATGCCAGCTACGCGCTCTGGAATTGGCGTCGCATTGATGAGGATGGTCCGATTGCGCTCGGCAACATCGCGCTGCTGCAGCACTTCTTGGGCGGGCTCGATGAAGCTTGGTTCATTCTGATTCACGTTGACATTGAGCGACGTGCAGGCGCGGCGCTCGCCGCCGGTGCACGCGTACAAACGGCGATCTCGGCGGGCGACGATGCCAACGCCACCGTTGCGCTAAGCGAGCTTGGTGATGCACTCGACGGCATTCTCGCCACGATGCAGCGCATGCCGGAGTCGTGCGACCCGTATGTCTACTACCACCGCGTGCGTCCGTACATCTTCGGCTGGCACAACAACCCCGCCCTGCCAGGTGGCCTGGTGTACGAAGGGGTCACCGCCTATGCAGGTAAGCCGCAGTCGTTCCGCGGCGAGACGGGTGCGCAGAGCACGATCGTGCCCTGCCTCGATGCGGTGCTCGGCGTTGAGCATGCTCCCGATGAGCTGCGCACCTACCTGATGGAGATGCGCCGCTACATGCCGGTGAAGCACGTCGGACTGCTCGAAGCGTTTGAGGCGGGTCCAACGGCGCTCAGCCGCGTCGTTGCACTCGGTGCAGCCGCGCCGGCGGGGCTCGTGGCGGCGCGTAACCGCGCCGTTGATCTCCTTCGCGCCTTCCGTGCGTTGCACCTGGAGTACGCCGCGACGTACATCAATCGCCAGGCTGCGGCGGCAACGGGGAATCCAACGGATGTTGGCACTGGCGGCACGCCGTTCATGAAGTATTTGAAGAAGCACCGCGACGAGACGGAGTCTTCGCTCACCAAGAGCTAAGGCCTAGCGGCCGACGAGACTCCGCAACACGAAGCGCAGGTTTGCCGGGCGTTCCGCCATGCGGCGCAGCGAGTACGGCCACCAGTCAGGCCCGTACGGCGTATAGATGCGCACGCGCCAGCCGTTCGCGACGAGTCGCTCGGCAAGTTCGGAGCGCACACCGTAGAGGAGCTGGATCTCGCCGCGCACCTGCGCGCCTGCGCCGAGCCTGGAGATGATGCGGTCGTCGTGCGTGCCGAAGGCAAGTGGAAGCGGCGAGGCGAGGAGTCGCTCTGCCAGAGAGAGATAGGCCGCATTCACCGCCTCCATATCTCCGACCCCCTCTGCGCCTGGGTCGTATGCACCTTTGACGAGTCGCACCGGAATACCTGCGGCGATCAATCGCTCCACATCTGCGCCGGAGCGTTGCATGTTCGCCTGCACCACGGCGCCAACAGGTCGGCCAGCGGCGCGAGCGGCGGCAACGATCTGGTGCATTTGGTCGAGGCTATTTGGGTACTCGGCGTCGACGCGCACGAAACCGTTCACGCCCTGTGCGGTTGCCAAGATGCGATCGAGACGCTCCGCAGCACGTGCACTCCCTTCGCCGAGGCCGATCGCGGTGAGCTTCACGCTGACGTTTGGCTCGAGGCCGGCTGCCGCTTGCGCGGTGAGGAGCTCACTCGCATCGGCGGCATACGCATCTGCAGCAGCGCCCGAGGAGGCCTCACCAAGTCGGTCGAGGGTGACGGTGAACCCGCGACGCTTCAGATCGAGTGCAACTTCAACAGCGACCGGGATGGTGTCGCCCGCGACGAAACGGCGAACGGCGCGGTGGCCCCACGTGGTGCGCTGTACCAGCCGGCCCAACGAGGCGGCGCGACTCATGCGCAGGAGTACGGTGCGGCTGAGGGCGAAGAACGGATTCACGTCTGAATCCTAGCGCGGCTGCCGCGAGCTAGGGGCGGTCGCGGAGGCGAATGAGCGCGGCGACCGCCTCGTCAACCGACCAGACCACCTCGCCGGATGCGCGGATCGCACCCACCACGAAGAGGTTGATGCCGTCGGCGGGGACGAGCCCCTTGCGGCGCGCGACGCGCATGTCGGTGCTGAGCCCAATGATCCCCTTGTAGCGCGCAGGATCCTGCGCGGCGAGGCGGCTGAAGATACCGATCTCCACGGAGGTGCCGTCGTCAACCTGGGTGCCGTCGAGCCAGGCGAGCACTGCATTCGCTCCCATCACGCCGGCAAGATCTACGGCGTAGACCTCGTCAGCGGTGGAGTCGCCGTCGGAGCGCATGAACTTCTGTTCAGCGAACTGCTCGTGCGGCACGAAGACCTCGAAGCCCTCGGCGCGCAGCCGGGCGGCAATGGTGTCAAGAAAGCCCCGCTCGGCGTTGGAGAAGAGTGGTCCAGCGAGATAGATCTTCATGGCGCGAGTATCG
Organism: Thermoflexus hugenholtzii JAD2; assembly: GCA_945862225.1. GTDB lineage: Bacteria > Chloroflexota > Limnocylindria > Limnocylindrales > Limnocylindraceae > Limnocylindrus. The sequence continues at coordinate 5,912 of CAMAXG010000023.1, forward strand.
CCGCTCCCCTGCTCGGGTGCACGCAGCGTTGCGGGCAGACACGTACACTCTTCTTCAGGGCCGCACGGCTCAATCAGCGGGAGGTTCCATGAGCGACGATCAGAAGGTCAAGATCACCGTCAAGGACAACGGCTCACTACGCGTAGAGGGCGACTTCACCATTCTTGATGTGGAAGGGAACGAGATTCCGCACGAGGGTCCAGCTGCCGGCCTCTGCCGCTGCGGTCACTCCGCCAACAAGCCCTTCTGCGACGGCTCCCATAAGGAGCGCTTCGAGAGCGTCGTCCGCGCCCCCAAGGCGTAACGCCTGGCGTTAGCGGCGGCGAAGGGCGGAGCGCCCGCGCGCCATCGCGAGTACTGGGAAGAGGATGAGCGCTGCACCGAGTAGCCCAAGCGCGGTGTAGCTCGCTGCGGCGACAACGATCCCCGAGCCGAGTGCGGCTGCGGCCGCCGAGCTCCAGATCATCGCGTCGGTTGCCCCTTGCAGCGTGGTGCGCTCGGCACCGTCGAGCCCTTCGGTAAGAAGGGCGGAGCCAGCAACGAAACTGAGGTTCCAGCCGACGCCGAGCAAGAAGAGGGCGATAAAGAGGATCGCTCCCCCGTCGGGTGGTGCAACAGCGGCAAGAACCGACGAGAAGGCGCTGAGCGCCAACCCCGCAGCGATGATGATCGGCGTGCCGAAGCGGCCTGCCAGCCAACCGGAGATCGGCGAGAAGGCGAACATGCCGAATGTATGTCCACTAATCACGAGACCGACGGCCGCAAGGCCGTGTCCGTGATCGGCCATGTGGAGTGGGGTCATCGTCATGACCAACACCATCACCACCTGCCCAGCGATCAGCGCGATCACCGCGGCAAAGATGCGCGGTCGAGCCAGCATCTCCCCCAGCGAGGCGCTCACGCGCCCAGAGACACGCGCACGCTGTGGCGCAAGCGATTCAGGTGCGGGGCGCAGAGTGACGAAGGTCAGGAGAGCCGCGGCCGTCACGAAGAGGATCGGCACGCCGTAGACGCCAGCGAGTCGCGGCAGGTTGAACCCTTCGGCGATGTTCCCAGAGAGGGTGATCAGATTTGGGCCAACGATGGAGCCGAGTGTCGACCCCCACACAACAACACCGATCGCCGACGCGCGACCAGACTCTGGATACATGTCGGCGGCGGTGTAGCGCGAGAGCTGGTTCGCGGCGTTCGCACAGCCCATTGCTGCAGTCGCGGCGATGAAGAGCGGAAACGAGGCGAGCACCACGGCGACTCCAGCGCCGAGTGCACCCGCTGCACCAATGCCGTAGCCGAGCACCAGCCCAGCGCGTCGCCCGTAGAGAACCATGAAACGCGAGAGGAGTTGCGATGCGGCGGCGGAGCCGAGCACGATGGTGGCGCCTGGGAGGCCAGCGAAGCTCGAGCCGCCGGAGAGCTCTTTCGCGACAATCGTGGCGATGGTGATGGCGGCGATGTAGCCGGTGCTGCCAAGGCCAACGCCCAGAACGAGTGAGGTTTGGAGGCGGCGCCGGGTTGAGGCGGCGGTCATGCCGACGGTGTGGTGGCGAGCGCCTCGTAGATCAGTTGGAAGATCTCGGCGGACTTTGGCTCGTATGCCACCAGGGCGTTCGGCTTCTCCTTCTTCGACTGCACGATTGGTCGCTCGTCGACTGCGGTCATGCCGCGCGTGAACTCGCCATGGAGCTCAATGTCGACACGCTTCTCGCGCAGGTCGAAGAGGTGCGGATGCGTGACGGCGAAGATTGCGCACGGGTCGTGCAACGGACCACCGTAGATGCCGAGCTGCTCGCCGTAGGTGGTCGAGAAGAAGTCGAGCAGCTCTGCAGCGAACTTCGCGCTCGGTGTACCGAGGGAGAGAACGCGCTGCACGAACTCTTTGGTGATGACCACCTGGTGCGTGGTGTTGAGGCCGACCATCTTGAGTGGACCGCCGTAATTGAAGACGGTTGAGGCGGCCTCGGGGTCGGCCCAGATGTTGAACTCGGCGTGTGGGGCGCGATTGCCGTGCAGCGTGCCGCCGCCCATGAGCGAGATCCCAGCGATGCGCTTGCCAAGGTCGGGGGCAGCGCGCAGCGCAAGGGCGATGTTGGTGAGCGGGCCGAGCGGCGCGAGCCAGACGCCTTCACCTTCGTGCTTGCGCACGAGTTCGATGATGGCTTCGACGGCGCCCATCTTCTCGGCGGTGCGGCGCACCGGTGGCAGCTCTGGGCCACCGAGGCCCGACTCGCCGTGAATGTGTGGCGCGTTTCGCGGCGGTGCCACGAGCGGTCGATCTGCTCCAGCGAAGACGGGGGCGCTGATGCCAAAGACGTCGCACGAGATCAGGGCATTTGGCAGCGTGCGTGAGAGGGGTGCATTGCCATGCACGGCGGTGATGCCGATCAGGTTCGCGTAATGATTGGCGACCACGAGCGCGAAGACATCGTCGTGCCCTGGGTCGCAGTCAACGATCATCGTGTGGCGCTTGGTAGGGCTGGTCATGCGCGAACCTTAGCGCACCCGAGCCCGTCGCTGTGCCCCATACTGCACGCATGAAGAGCACCCCCCGCCAGGCGAGTGAAACCACGTTTCGTCCCGAGATTGAAGGGCTGCGCGGCCTCGCCGTAGCGCTCGTGGTGGCGGCGCATGCCGGCCTGCAGATTCCGGGCGCCGCCCTCGGACCCGACATCTTCTTTGCCCTCTCGGGGTATCTGATCGTGGGTATTCTGCTCCGCCGCCTCGAGGCGGGGAACGGAATCGGCTTCCGCGACTTCTACGCCCGCCGCATCCGACGCATCGCCCCCGCGCTTGCCGCCACGATTCTGCTGACCGTTGCAGTCGTTGCCCTACTGAACGACCCTACGACGCTGGCACGCACCGCAAAAGACGGTGCGGCCGCACTTGCGGGTGCCGCGAACATCACCTTCGGGCTACAGGCGGTCGACTACTTCAGCAGCACCGAACCATCGCCGCTCCTGCCGCTCTGGTCGATTGGCGTTGAGGAGCAGTTCTATCTCGTCGTTCCACTCCTGCTCGGTGCCGCCTGGAAGATTGGCGGGCGTCGCGGGATTCTGATTACGCTCGCTGTGATCGCCGCCGGGTCAACAGTGGCCGCCGCACTGCTGACGCCAACGGAACCAATCTGGGCGTACTACCTGCTGCCTACGCGTGCCTACGGCCTCGCCGCGGGCGGTCTCCTTGCGCTGCTCGAGACGCGCGCGCTTGCTAGCAACACACTGCGACGCATTCCCCTTGCGCCGATTGGCCTGGCGATGATCGCGGCCCTCACGTTGCTTCTTCCGGGCGAGCAGGGGTACCCAGGAATCGCCGGTCCACTCTCAGGCGTTGCCTCGGTGGCGCTGATTGGCGGCATGGCCACGATCGGGCTACGCGGCACGGTGAGTGCCGCTGGGGGCAAGGCGATGCGTGCACTCTTCTCGATCGCACCGCTGCGCGCCATCGGCCGCATTAGCTACAGCCTCTACTTAGTGCACTGGCCGATTCTGATTCTGCCGACGTACTTCGGTGTGGAGATGACATCAGGCAACACGGCACTCGCGGTCGTCGCCAGCGTGCTTGTTGCAGCGTTGATGTATCGCTTCGTAGAGCAGCCGTTCCGCAAGGGCTTCGTCTTGAGCCTGGTGCCAGGCACCGTCCTCCGCCGCGGTGGTGTGGTGCTGGCGAGTTTCGTGCTCGCACTCGCTGGCGTCGGCATCGCACCAGACGTTGCCTCGGCTGAGCCTGGCGCGAGTGATGATCCTGGCGTCAGCATCGTTACGCCAACACCAAGCGCAAGTGCGGAGTTGGTTAGCCCCTCCCCCACGCCGTGGGCGCCGATCTCCATCGGCGGCACGACCGTGCATCAGCTCACAGGTGCTGTGCCCGCAAACATCAAACCAGCCCTCGGTCGCGCGGCAGGTGATGCCGACAACATCTTGAACAAGAAGTGCAGCCGCGATCATTACGGCGAGACGGTGCCCGTCTGCTTTTACGGCACCAAGGGGGGCACTCGGATTGTGCTGCTCGGCGATAGTCATGCGCTGCACTGGATGCCCGCCCTTGACGCGATTGGCAAGGCGTACAACTACGAGATCATTCCAATCGCCAAGGTGAACTGCGCCTTCATGGATGTGAAGCTCTACGCCTCCCGCCTCGGTAAGTCGTACACCTCGTGCACGAAGTGGCGCGCCAACGTCGTCACCAAGATCGCCGAGCTGAATCCAGCCCTCGTGATCCTCTCGCACACCTGGTATCGCGAAGAGGGGAAGCCAAACGAGCTGCGCCCGCAGTACTACGCCGACGCCGTTGGCCGCATGCTCGACAAGATCCCCTTCCCCACGCTGATCTTCTCGGACACGCCGTTTGGACAGAACAACATCCCCACCTGCCTCGCGCGTAACCGCAGCAACGTGGCGAAGTGTGTGGTCACCCGCGCCGCCGCCTATGGCAATCGTGGTCATGCGCGTGACCTGCTCGTTGCCGAGCAGCGCAATCTGCCGATCTTTGACTTCACCGCCGCCCTCTGCCCGGGCGCAAAGTGCGCGCCGATCATTGACGGCCGCGTGGTCTATCACGACCACCACCACCTCACGACGACCATGTCGAAGTACCTCGCCACACCGCTCGGCGCAGCGTTGGCGCAGGTGATTGCGAGCCTTCCTCCCCGCTAGCGCCGCCGCACCAGGCGCATCGCCCCCGTTGACCAGAGCGCCCACAGCACCAGCACCGGCTGGAAGAGGAGGCGCACTCCCCGCGCCATGTCTGTATTCAAGCCGAAGGCATCGATCCCGTTCACGAACTGATTGATGTTGCCGGGGAAGATCGCGATGAAGAAAAGCGCCACGACCAGGCCAACCTGCGCCCGAACTCGCCAGAGCAGAAGGAGTGCCGCGCCAAGCAGAATCTCCACCACACCAGATGCAAGCACCACGAAATCTGGATCAAGTGGGAGCCAGGTGGGCACTTGCGCCTGAAAGGCCAGACGACTCACGGTGAGGTGGCTGAAGCCTGCTGAGGCAAGGAAGAGGCCGAGGCCAACCTGGCTGATCGCCCGAAGCCATGAACCGAGGCGTGTGCGATTACTCATGCGCTCACTGTAGCTGCCATCGGAGGCAGCGAAACGAGTCTCGAGATCAGCTCAGCGCAATGCCGATCGCGAGGCTGAATCCAAACGCACCCTGCAGTACGATCGTGCCAACGTTCGCGCGTACGAGCTTTCGCGAGGCGTACTCGCGGAAGAGCGTGATAAGGGCACGAGCAGCGATGGGGAGCGTGAGCAGCGCCAACAGCGCCGTCGACTGCAGTGCGCCCGTGGCCACGAGGGCGATCAGGATTCCGTACGCCCCAAAGAGGAGCGCAGCGTAGCCCCAACGTGCGGCACTCGTGCCGATCGTCACGACGAGGTGATTCTTGCCGGCGAGTGCATCGCTTGGCGCATCGGGGAACTCGTTGATCCAAAGGATGGCGGTGGTGAGCAGCCCCACTGGGATGCCGAGGAGCGCCGCAACAGGATCAATCGTTCCCGTCATGGAGGCGACAGCGCCAACGGAGAGGAGCGGCCCGAAGGCGACGCCGATCAGCAGCTCGCCGAGCCCACGTCGTGCGATGAGTCGAAGTGGTGGCGCGGTGTAGGTCCATGCGGCGGCTGCACCGAGCACGCCGAGCGGGAGCACGATCGTCGAGCCGAGTGCGGCAATCGTAAGACCACACGCGAGTGCCACGACGAGTGAGCCGATCGCAATGCGCATCAGCCCACCCTCGGTGATGAGGCCGAGCTCGATCGCGCGGCTACCACCGGAGTACGGCAGGAAGTAGTCGTGGTTGATCTTGTCGGCACCGCTCTGCCAGTCGTACATGTCGTTCCAGGTGTTGGCGGCAATGTGTACCGAGGCGGCGCCCACGAGCGCCAACACGAACGGCAGCCACGAGAATGCCGAAACCTGGGCGGCGTATGCGCCCGCAATTAGCACTGGGATGATGCTCGCCGAGAGGAATGGGGCGCGGGTCACCACCATCCAGCGGAAGATCTTCGTGAAGGTCTTGATCTTTGGCTCAACACGCGCGAGCTCGCTCATTGGGAGCGGCGTCGTAACGCCGCAGTAGCCAATCTGCACGCCATCGCGCTTGGTTGGGGTGATGCGGATTTTCGCTGGGAAGCGGCTGCCATCCTTACGGACGAAGACGGTCTCCCCTTCGTACTTGCCGGTGGTGCTCGCGATCTTGAGCCAGTTCGGCACGTTCTGCAGCACCACAAGGCCTGGGGAGAACTGCGACACGCGCGCCTTACCGATCACCTCGGCGGCCTTGTAGCCAAACACCTGCTCGGCGCCTGCGTTGAAGGTCTCGAGTCGGCCCTCCATGTCGCAGGTAATCGTGCTCTTTACGGCTGCGGTGGTTGCCATGGTGGTTCTCCTTCTCTTCAGATGCGCGGCATCAACTATTGGGGTGATTTCATCGGGAATCCTACCAAAACTCCTTCCGCGAGGATTCGCGGCCATGTGACTTCGAAACGGATTTTCCTTCTAGATGGGGGGCATGTTTCGAAGCCCAGATACGCCACCGCCCCCACCAGATGGTGGAGGCGGTGTGATCCATTCAGAGAAGCAACAACTAGGCGCGCCTGGTCCCTCGCAGGCGCAGATCGACGCCAGCGATAGCGCTGAGTGCCGCCAAGAAAGCAAGCAACGTGGCCCAGGCTGATTCATCGCGATTCGTCTCTGGCAGGCCCGCCGAATCATCCTCAATCGTCCACGTAAAGCTTGCAGGCGTCGGGTCAATGTTTAGTGCAGCATCTACGGCCCGCACAGCGAAGCTATGGGACCCTGCGCTTAGAGTTGAGGTGCTGAACGGTGAGGTGCAGGAGACATAGCTCCCCCCATCGACCGAGCATTCAAATGTGACCGAGGAACGATTGTCGGTTCCGCTAAACCCAAAGGTGGCGACCACGCTGCTCGTGGTGCTGTTTGGGGTCACGTCTAGAGTGGTCTCGGGTGGTAGCTCGTCGGTCACGACAGGCACGCCGCTCCAAGTTGCACCCCAGCCCGTTGCTGTCAAGGATCGCGTGACGGAGGTAAGGCCGCTGTTGTTGCCAAACACCTCAGTGCCAGCGGTCGGCGCATTCCCCAGGAAGGTGACCGAGTTGAGGGCGTTGCCAGAGAACGCATAGTCGCCGATGCTTGTGACCGAGTTCGGGATCGTCACGGTCGTGAGGAGGTTGCCTGTACCCCCTCTAGCTCCACCACCTCCGCCAATGAATGCTTGAGGGCCGATACTTGTAACCGAATTGCCGAACGTCACGGTTGTGAGGCTGTTATAGCCAAACGCATTCAGGCCGATGCTCTCGACCGAATTCGGGATCGTCACGGTCGTGAGGAGGTTATCCATGAACGCAGCCTCGCCAATGCTCGTGACTGAGTTACCGATCGCCACGGACGTTAGGTTGTTTCGGTAAAACGCAGCTTGGCCGATGGTCGTGACTGAGTCTGGGATGGTCAAAGAAATGAGATCATTTTCAAAGAACGCCAACCTGGTGATGCTCGTGACCGAATCTGGGATTGTCACGGAGATAAGGTCTTTGTCAAAGAAGGCAAACTCGCTGAAGGTCGTAACGGGATAGCCACCAAGGGTGGCAGGGATGACAAGGGTGGTCGGGCAGGTGCTGGTGCAGCCAGTGACGGTCGCAGCACCATCAGCGACGGTGTACTCAAAGCCAGCGTCAGAGGCGGCCCGTACACCGCTCGGTGCCGCGAAGCTCATGGCGAGCAACAGGGCCATTGCGGCGGAGAAGACTCGCTTGGCGGGCATCAGGTTCTCCCTACTCCCGATCCGCGATCCAGAGCGGCAGGCGCATACCGGCACGATCCCCTGGCGGGAGGAGTTCTGGGAGAGATGCTACCCAAGGCGTGTGCTGCGGTAAAGGCTGGCGGAGAGAGAGGGATTCGAACCCTCGATGGGGTTGCCCCCAAACCGCATTTCCAATGCGGCGCCATAGACCACTAGGCGACCTCTCCGTGATGACCGTTCGCAGTGCGCCGATCAAAGTGTGGCGGAAAGGGTGGGATTCGAACCCACGAGGCTATTAACCTGCCGCTTTTCGAGAGCGGTGCCTTCAACCACTCGGCCACCTTTCCACGGCGGAGAATAGCCCATAGAAAGAAAGCATCACCCCCGGGGGTCGCCCGGAGGTGATGCGTTTTGCCTAGGTACGGTTAGAAGCTGGAACTACGCGGTCTTGCGGCCTCGCAGCATCAGCCCGGTCCCTGCGGTCAGCAGTGCGCCGATCGCGAGCCAGTACGTGAAGGTGTCACCCTCACGGTTGGTCTCTGGGAGCTCCTCACCGATGGCAGCCTCGCCGGCTGCTCCACCGATGACCACAATGGTCTGAGCATCATCAGCAGTGCCGCTTTGGCTGTCTGGCCCATCCCACATCAGGCGCGAAGCCTCTCCATCATCAATCATATCGTCGGAGTCCAGGTCTCTCCAACCGTATGAATCGTCGACCCCGTCATTGTCCGAGTCGTAGTTAACTCCTTCGTATCCTAGTCCGAGGACTTTGAGCGCACCAAGATCTCCAGTGAAATGATTGTGCCAAATTGAGGAGACATCCAGGTCCGTCAAGCCATCCCACAGGGCCGCGCCGTCGGTTGTAATGCCGATGTAATCGCCCGTGGGTGACTCAGAAACGCTAATGGACGGAACGAGAACTGAAAGCCATGAGGCGTAGTGATCCGTTCCGCTTGCAAGAACGGCACCACCCTGAGCATTGAAGGTCGCGATGTCAGACGCGCTGTCAGCTAGCGCTTGCTCCATCGGCGTTGTGACAGATGAGTCATCATTTACTTCGTCGTCAGCGGCACCATCGCTCAAGTCGTTTGGGCCACCATCGCCGGTGATGTATACCGCCGCGACATTAATCGTGCCAGCCGTAAGCGCATCGAAGAAGGCGGCTACCTCCAACGCAGTTTCGTAATAGGTAATTGTCGGGGCCGCTGCGGCACCATTGAGGCGATCAAGCTCTGCTTTGACGACTTCCATCATGCAGTAGGAATCATTCGTCTCGGTGGTGGTGCAACTTACTCCTGCGTCATTGGCCGTTACTCCTGGCAAAGCAGCAGCGATATATTCCGCCGAGCCGTTAGTGCCGATCACAGCAACCGAATTGCTGGCTCCCGCCCGTTGCTCAGTTGCAAGCATCTCCTTCAGCGAGACCATTACGTATCTCCAACCACCTTCGGTTGTCGGCGGGAGCACGGGAGTTTCATCCGTATTCGGATCACTGTCGAGATCCTCGGTAGCCACTCCACCGTGATCGTTCTGGTCATCACCACCGAGCTGGATTGGTCCGGTCGCGCCAGTTGCTCGCACGGCACCGCTTGGCGCCGCTGCGAAGGTGAGCACTAGCGCAAGGGCTAGAAGTAGTCGTCCTAGGCGGGCCATGCTGTTCTCCCTTTTTTCACACTTGCCGTATGCAGTGCCGCACAAGGGTGCGTCAAGACGGCGTGTCGTCATTAGACGGGAGAGTGGCCAAAAAGTGGTGAAAAATCTTGTGATTAGAAAAGTTTTCAGTTGAAAACTTTTCAGTTTGAGCGCTACGGTTTCGCTTTTTCCCGGCGCCCCCACCGTGCAATGCCACGTGCTGCAAGTGAAATCGCAAGAAGGAGGGCACCCGCACCGATGACGGGAAGCAGCTGCGAGATACCCTCCGGCACCTCGCCGTTCACTACCGGACTCAACGATGGCGATTGCAGAGCGGAGGCTTCCGGCGAGCCGGATGCGTCACTGCTCGGGGACGAGGTGGTGCTCGGAACGGGGGTTGGTGCTGTCGAAATGGATGGGCGTGGCGTTGCTGTAGGTGCCGGCGTTGTACTTGGCGATGGCGAAACCGATGGCGTCGGAGTCGGTGCGACCCAGAGCGGATCAATGGTGAAACGCACCACCCGTTGCTCAACGTCGCCATCGAGATGGGTAACTCGCCAATACATGGCGTAAGTACCAGGGGGCAGTGCGGAAATGCCGCTCAAATGCATCCGTGAGCAAGTGGGCGCCGCGCCAGCCGTTGGGCAAGAGTACGGAGACTCCACCGCATCAGCTCCCGTTACCCGCAAGAGCGGGGCGGCCGCCGGATCGGGCAGTGCCAGATCGCGCAGTTCCATGACGGCATCGGTCGAAGTGACTTGTAGCGGCCAGATCACCTCAAAGGTGCCGCTGAACGAGGTCAGCGTCACACCGTTGCGGAAGGTTTGCCAGATGGGTGAGGCGTGTGCCAGAACCCCCTGCACGCAGATGGTGAGCGGTACCAGCGCGATCAGCATGCCCCGTGCGATCTTCGTTCGCACGTTGGGGGGACGGGTCACTGTGCCGAGAGGTGCACCACAATGCCGGCGCTCGGCTGCATGCGCAGGAGTGCGCGGGCACGGTCGTAGGCCACAAAGAGGCGCGCGGCGATGCCGTACTTCTTCGTAAGGAGCCGCCAGACCTTTGGCATCTGATCGTTCGCGAGGTTGAACGCTTCGGCTGGGAGCTGTGCGCCCGTGATCGTACCTGTGGCAGTGCAGGGAGCGACAGTGGCGCGACTGCTGTTGCGCAGGCGCTTCACCTTGCCCGCTTTGGCGTTGCTGAATAGATAAAGGCTCTCCCCTTCTGCCGCCGCCCACACGGGAGTGGTCACGGGGGTGCCGTCGCGGCGGAAGGTAGTGAGGGCGACGTACTGCGCGGAGAGGATGGCGCTACGTTCGGCGCTCACGCCGGGTCGATCTCGTTGGCGATGTCGCGCAGGCGGCGGGCGAGCGCCGAGAGGTCCTCATCACCGTGACCGGTCTTGATGAGTTCGTCTTCGAGGTGTGCCACGAGCATCGCGGTAGGCACCGGCACATTTAGTTCGTCGGCAAGGCCGATGGCGATGCCAAGATCTTTGCGGTGCAGCGACACCTTGAAACCGAGCGGATAGGTGTCATTCGCCATGCGCTCCCAGCGATTCTCGAGCGCCCACGAACGCGCCGAGCCACCGCTCAGCGCAGTAACGAGCGTCTGTGGGTCGAGTCCCGCCTTCTGGCCAACGAGGATCCCTTCGGCGAGCGACAGGTAGGTGCCTGAGATCACGATCTGATTGACCGCCTTGCCAACCTGCCCCGAGCCGAGTGGGCCCAGGTGCGTAATGGTTGTGGCGAACGTCTCTATATAAGGAAGTGCCGTTTGTACCGCCTCGGCGCTGCCGCCGAGGAAGACGGTCAGCGTCCCCTTCTGTGCCCCTTCGCTGCCACCGCTCACCGGGGCGTCGACCATCAGGATCCCCTTCTTGTTCAGGAGCTCCCCCATCTCGCGCGTGGCGCGCGGAGCGATGGTGCTCGTATCAATGACGACGGCACCAGGCTTGAGAAGGTCAATCGCGCCAGGCTGGCCCGGAGCTCCGAGAAGCAGCGCCTCGACATCGGGCGTGTCGGAGACGGAGAGCACCACCGCGTCGGCACCCGTGAGGGCGTCGGTGAGTGAAGAGTGCTGTGTGGTGCCCGCAGGTGCGGTGCGGTGCGTGCCGCGGTTCCAGGCCTGCACGCTGTGCCCAGCGGCGGCGAGGTGCCCAGCAATAGGGGCGCCCATGGTGCCAAGGCCAAGAACGGCAACGCGACTCATGGCTTCACTATAAGGAGGGAGGGGGAATGGTGCGCCCGGCGGGACTCGAACCCACGACCTTTA
>CAMAXG010000024.1 GCA_945862225.1 Thermoflexus hugenholtzii JAD2
ATCTGGTCGAGCATGATGAATGGATCGATTGCCGCCAGCGGCGCGCCCATGAAGGCGCGGCGCACGGGGAAGCCTTCGCCCTCAAAGCCGCTCGGCGCCGTGCTGAGCGAAATCACCGGTCGCGGGCGTGCGGTGAGGAGGTCGGCGACGGGCGTTCGCGCGAGGAGCGTGATGTCGGGAACGGTCACTGCTGGCATGCGCAGATCATACGCGGGGTGGGGGGGGTGCCGCCTATAGTCTGCGGGTGAGAAACCCCTTTACGCGCCTACGCCTTGCTGTCGACGATCCGTTCCAGAACGCCGACGTGCGCCTCCTCTTCGGCGCGCAGGGGATCAGCTCGCTCGGCTCCCAGGTTTCACACATCGCCTTCCCACTGATTGCCATTGACGTCATCAACGCAAGCAACGGCTCAATCGCGCTGCTTGAGTTGGCTTACCTCATCCCCTTCGTGTTGCTTGGGCTCCCTGCAGGCGCACTCCTTGATCGTCGAACGCGCCGTCCAGTGCTGATCGCCACTGATATCGCACGAACTGGGCTGCTCCTTATCGTGCCGCTCTGCTACGTGCTCAACATCTTGAGCATGCCCATCTTGCTCATCGTGCTCTTCCTTATTGGTGCAAGTTCACTGCTGTACGACGTTGCACATCAGTCGTATCTGCCGGCCATTCTGCGCGGACCACAACTCGGCGTCGCAAACGGCCGCCTCATGGCGATGGAGTCGGCCACTGGCGTCGCGGGCCCGGCCCTTGCAGGTATCGCAGTCGCGCGCCTCACTGGCCCCATTGCCCTTGTGATTGATTCGCTGAGCTTCCTCGTTTCTGCGCTGATGGTGCAGCGTGTTCGTCATGTCGAGCAGGCACCCACATTCACCGAGAGCGAGGTTAAGGAGCGAAGCCTCTTGCGAGAGATGCGCGAAGGACTCGCGTGGGTGGTGCAGCACCCGCACCTGCGTGGCAACGCACTTGCCGCCCTCATCTTCAACTTCTTCGGTGGCTTGGCGAGCGGCCCGCTGATCATTGCGTATGCGCGACGTGAGTTGGCACTTCCGACCGAGCTGATCGGATTTGTGATCGGTGCAGGGACGATCGGCATTGTTGTAGGCACCATCGTCAACGCCAAGGTGGTTCGGCGGCTCGGTATGGGGCGAACGCTGGTTCTCGGTGGCTTCATCTTGCCGGTGATGCCACTCGGGTTTGCGCTGCTCGACCGATCCATGGGGGTGCCGCTGATTGCAGCGCTCGCAATTCTCACGCAGTTCGTCGCCTTCTTTGGGGCAGGACTCTTCCACGTCAACCAGGTGACCTATCGACAGCTGATCACGCCAGCTCGACTGCTCGGGCGCATGAACGCCTCAATGAAGACGGTGATGCTGCTCGGCCTTCCACTAGGGGCCCTGATCGGCTCGGTCATCGCCGAGAGCTTTGGGCTCCGCGCCGCCCTCTTTGCGGGGGCGGCTGGGATCATCTTGGGCCCCCTCCCCCTGCTGGCCTCTGGTATTGCCCGCGTCCACGCCCAGCCCGCCCATACAGAGGGCTGACGCCCGGAATCCGACCTACGCACTCGGGATAGCGGCGGAGCGCCCCCCGCCGAGGGCGCGTATCATCTCAACCATGAAGAAACTCTCGGTGCTGCTCGGTCTCGCCGCCGTTGCCCTCATTGCGAGCGGCTGCGAATCTGCCTTCCCCCCGCCAGCCGTGACCGACGAGGCGCTCGAGACCCGAGATCTCTACAACCTGGTCTTCGCTGTGGCGGCCGTCGTCTTCGTCTTGGTTCAGGGGTTGATCATCTGGTCCGTCATCCGCTACCGCCGAAAGCCAGGCGACTCCACCCTCCCAGTACAGACCCACGGCAATCTCATCCTAGAAATCATCTGGACGATGATCCCCCTCATTGTTGTCATCGCCCTCTTCTTCGCCTCGGCGCGCGTGCTCAACATCGTTGATGCCCGAGAGCCAGAGAACGTTGCGGTCAAGATCGAGGTGGTCGGCTATCAGTGGCAGTGGAAGTTCGCCTATCCGGCGGAGAAGATTGAGATCTTTGGTGCCGCCACCGCCTACCCTGAGATGGTTGTGCCGATCAATGAGCGCATTGAGATCACGCTCGTTGGCCAAGATGTCAACCACGGCTTCTACATTCCGCAGTTCCTCTTCCAGCGCGACATGGTGCCTGGTAAGACCAACTACTTTGAGTTCACGCCGAACAAGCTCGGCACCTTTACCGGTCAGTGCTCCGCCTTCTGCGGACTGCTGCACCACCAGATGGGCTTCACCGTGCGCGTGGTGACACGCGCTGAGTACGACGCCTGGATCGAAGAGACGCGACCGAAGGAAGAGCCAGCCGCTACCGGCCCAATGCAGGGCGTGGTCAAGGAGTGGGGGATCACCCTCTCCGCCGCCAAGCATGTGGCGGGCAGCATTGAGTTCAACCTCACGAACGAGGGGACCATGGCGCACGAGTTCCTCGTTGTTCGCAGCGACAAGACCGCGAAGCAGCTGCTCGACGAGGTGAGCGAAACAACGAACAGCCTTGATGAGGCCACTCTTGACGTTATTGATGAGCAGGCCGAGTGGGAGCCGAACACGCCAGGGATGGTGACGGTTACCCTTGAGCCAGGCAACTACGTCGTGATGTGCAACATCGCAGGCCATTACGCACAGGGCATGTACGCAGATCTCGTTGTAGTGGCGCAGCCGTAAGGGGGAGAGAAGATGGCAACGAACTCAGCAGTGGCACAGAAGTCGGCTCCGTCGGCACTCTATGACTACCTAACGACAACCGACCATAAGAAGATCGGCATCCTTTATACGATCTCGTCCTTCATCTTCTTGGCGATCGGTGGCCTCTTGGCGCTCGGCGTTCGCGCTGAGCTCGCGATGCCAGGGCTGCAGTTCCTCGACGAGTCCTCGTACAACCAGCTCTTCACGATGCACGCCTCAATCATGATCTTCTGGGTGATCATTCCGTTCCTTGCGGCGATCGGCAACTACGTGGTGCCGCTCATGATTGGCGCACCAGACATGGCCTTCCCACGCATCAATGCGCTCAGCTTCTGGATGGTTCCGTTCTCTGGGCTCGTTGCGGCTTCAGGATTCCTCCTCGGCGGCGCCGCAGACGCCGGCTGGACCGCGTATCCGCCAGTGAGCAACATCAAATACAGCCCAGGGCCGGGAATGAATCTCTGGATCGTCGCCGTCATCCTCGTCGGCACCAGCTCCATCCTTGGCGCCGTCAACTTCATGGTCACGGTCTTCCGCATGCGCGCACCAGGTATGACCCTCTTCCGCATGCCAATCCTTGTCTGGACCGTTCTTGTGACGAGCGTGCTCGTACTCATGGGCACACCGGTACTGACCAGCGCGTTGGTGATGCTCTTCATTGACCGAAACTTCGGCGGTGCATTCTTCGATCCGACGCTCGGTGGCTCGGCGATTCTCTGGCAGAACATCTTCTGGTTCTACTCGCATCCAGCGGTGTACATCATGGTGCTGCCGGGGATGGGTGTGATCTCCGAGATCATCCCAGTCTTTAGCCGCAAGCCGCTCTTCGGCTACAAGGCGTTCGTCTTCGCCACCGCCGGTATCGGCGCACTCGGATTCAGCGTTTGGGCGCACCACATGTTCACGACGGGGAGCGTCTTCTTGCCCTTCTTCTCAGTGATGACCTTCCTGATCGCCGTGCCAACAGGGGTGAAGTTCTTCAACTGGATCGCCACCATGTGGCGCGGTCAGATCAGCTTCACCACGCCGATGCTCTTCGCGCTGGGCTTCCTCAGCATGTTCCTCATCGGCGGCATCAATGGCGTCTTCAGCGCTTCGGTCCCGGTCGACTACGCCATCCACGCCACCTATTGGATCGTTGCGCACATTCACTATGTGCTCTTCGGCGGCTCATTCGTTGCGATCATGGCTGGGTTCTACTTCTACTTCCCGAAGATGTCGGGGCGCATGCTCGATGAGGGTCTCGGGCGCGTGCACTTCGTGCTCATGATGGTTGGCCTGAACCTGACCTTCCTTCCAATGCATGCGCTCGGCCTTGCCGGCATGCCACGTCGCATCGCCGACTACTCCCCAACGGCTGGCTGGAACGACCTCAACCTCGCCGCCACGATCGGTGGCATCTTGGTCGGCATCTCGTTGCTGCCACTCTTCTGGAACATCTACATCAGCCTGCGCAACGGGAAGCTTGCGGGCGACGATCCGTGGGAGGCGAATACCCTGGAGTGGGCAACCTCGTCTCCACCACCAGCGTGGAACTTCGACAAGCTGCCACCAATCACCTCAGAGCGCCCACTCTTTGACGCGCGCCACGGCCAAGGTGCAGACCACAAATGAGCGATAGCGCCGTCGCGCCATCAGTGCAGACCCCAGTGGCTGGTCACGCCGCCGGGCATGCGGCTGGTCACGGCAAGAAGGGGCTCGGCAACCCGGTCCTCGGGATGCTCCTCTTCATCGTCTCGGAGATCATGTTCTTCGCTGGGCTCTTCGCCGCCTACTTCAGCCTGCGAACCTCAGCAACCGTTTGGCCACCCGAGGGGAATCCAGCGTTTGAACTGCATAGTGAGGCGCTCTTCCCTGCAATCATGACGGCGCTGCTCGTCTTGAGCTCCGTTACCTGTCAGATCGCCGTGTGGCGAATTCGCAAGGGTGATCGACAGGGGATGAATCGCGCACTTGCAATCACCGTAGCGCTGGGCGTGATCTTCCTCATCGGTCAGGTGTACGACTACACGCAGATCGGCTTCGGCATCTCTGATGGCGTATTTGGAAGCACCTTCTATGTGCTGACCGGATTCCACGGTGCGCACGTTCTTGGTGGCGTGCTGATGCTTGCCGTCTGCCTCTATCGCGGCAGCCTCGGCCAGTTCTCGGCAGAGCACCACGACATGGTCGAAGCATCTTCGATCTATTGGCACTTCGTTGACGTAGTTTGGATCCTGCTCTTCGCGCTGCTCTACTTCATTTAGTTCTGCATTGAAATAAAGAGAGACCCCAGCCAATTGGCTGGGGTCTCTCTGTTTCTCTAGAAACGGAACGCTTAGTTTGAACCTGGCTGGAACACTCCCGACCAGACCTGCCACGCGAGCAGGGTCTTCGCAACGAGCGAAAGGATCATGTAGCTGCGCTCACCGTGAAGGTAGTCAGCCCACTTTCCAATCTTGAGTCGCTGCAGAACCATGTTGATCGCGAAGATGTTGAAACTCACGAAGAGGCTCACATAGATCACGATCAGCACAACCTTGAAGTCTTCAAAGCTTGCGCCATTTGCCAGCGTTCCCGTTGGCCAGTTCGCGAGCGAGAGGCCGAATGAGATGAAGATGGCGATCCATGGTGCAATGCCGGCGATGCAGCCAAAGATGTAGTGGCTCCACTGCACGTTCTTGCGACCGATGTTGGCCTCTTCCATCGACCAACCGAAGAGGTTCATCGAGGCGTTGACTACTGCGATTGCGACCAGGGCGCCTGCATCAGTGATGAAGCTGAGCGAAGCGATACCAATGATCATGAGCGTTGAGCTCAGCGCGTATTCAGCCCAACGCATTGGGTTGAACTCGCGTGCGAGCCAGCCCTCATAGCGCTTGCGCAGCGGGTAGGCAACCAAGAAGTGCGCCAAGGCCGAGAGGCCGAAGAACGCCGCAACCAGGTAGGCGAGTGGGAAGCTGAACAGCAACTGCGATGCCGATTCCAGCGTTGGGAAACCGTTGACCACTGGGCCCTGAGTTGGGTACTGCCCAATGAACCGAACCGCGGCTTCGGTTGGGCTGATCCACCAGATGATGGCGGCCTGGATGCCGTGCAGCACGACAAGCGCACGGTTCCAGTTAAAGAGCTGCTTCGCTCGAGCGGCCGGAATGGCGGCAAACGTTGTTGCAACCCCCGTGCTCGAGGCGGCCGCACGCTTCGGTGCGGTCTTCTTGGCTGTTGCCATGAAGGTTCCTCCCTATTCGTTTCTGCAGGCTGGACTTCAGCCTGATGCCGTTGAGGGTAGCGGCGCACGCGCAATTTGCTCAAATCGTGCGTGGAACGAGCCAGAAGGTTGCGCTATCTGAACCAAATTCGTGCTTGCGCTGCGGTAGGATGAGGCAATCGCGGAAACCCCGCGTCGGTCGGGCCACGGGCCTGGACCAAACTCGCCATTGAAGGAGAACACATGAAGAACCTACGGATCGGTGCCATTCTTGGCGCCCTCCTCATGGTCGCCGCGGCGTGCTCGAGTGCACCTGCCGGCAAGGCTGGAGGAACCCTTATCGTCGCCCTGCCAGGCGACATCGTACGAACCGACGCTGCGTTGATGGACGACAGCAACACCTCGTACGTCATTCAGCAGGTTGTCGAGACCCTCGTTGGTCTTGAGCCAGGTTCAACCTCAAAGGTTGTTCCAGTGCTCGCAGAGAGCTATGAGATGAGCGCCGATGGCCTCACCTATACGTTCAAGCTGCGCAGTGGCATCAAGTTCCACGACGGCACCGACTTCAATGCCGATGCAGTCGTGTTCAACTATGAGCGCTACATCGGGCTGCCAACTGAGCTCCGAGATTACGCCTATTACATTGGCGACATCTTTGGTGGCTACGGCGCCGATAGCAACCTTGAGTCCGCAACGAAGATCGACGACCTTACGGTCGCCATCAAGCTGCGCAAGGCGAGCTCGACCTTCCTTCTGACCCAGACGCTTCAGGTCTTTGCCATCCAGTCGCCAACGGCGCTGGTCCTTGGTAAGGCCGACAACACCGAGACCGACATCTCGAAGGTCACTGCCGCCACCGGCGGCGCTGGCGCGATGGTCGGCACCGGCCCCTTCAAGTTCGTGAAGTGGATCGTTGGCGATAGCGTTGAAGTTGAGAAGAACGCTGACTATTGGAACAAAGATAAGGTTGCCTATGTTGACGCCATTGTCTTCAAGGCAGTTGCCGAAGAGGCACAGCGTGTGAACGGGCTTGCAACGGGCGAGATCGACCTTGCTCAGACCATTGCCCCAGCGACGATCGCGACGATCGCCGCAAACCCAGACCTGCAGCTGATTGACCGAGGATCCTCGTTCAATACGTTCCAGATCTCGATGAACCACACATACGCACCGATCAGCAATCCAAAGATCCGCGAGGCAATTGCCTATGCGATCGATTACGACTTCCTGATCAAGACCTTCTACGCCGGCGCGGCGGTACGAGCAACGAACTGGATGCCAGCTGGCGTTGCCTACGCGAAGGATCTGAACCTTCCAGGCTATGACGTCGCGAAGGCGAAGGCGTTGATCGCAGAGTCGGGTGAAACCGACCTTACGATTGATTTCTGGTATCCAAACGACGTGACCCGTCCATACATGCCCGATCCAAAGGGCCTGTTTGAGGCGATCTCCGCAAACCTTGAGGCTGTCGGCTTCACCATCAATGCAAACAGCGATGGTTGGCGCGAAGGCTACCTGGACGACGAAGGCCAGGGTAAGTACGAGATGTGGCTGCTTGGCTGGACCGGCGACTGGGCTGGCCCGGACAACTTCTTGAAGACGGCGTTCTTCGGTTATAAGAACGGCGCCCCTTCAAAGGAGTTCGGCTACAAGAACGATGCCCTCGACAAGGCGATGAACGACGCACTTGCAGCGGGCAGCGAGTCAGAGGCGAAGGCTCTGTGGGAGACGGCACAGGATTTGATCCGCGCCGACATGCCAACAGTTCCGGTTGCCAACTCGAAGCCACAGGCAGCTGCCACGATCGACCTGAAGGGCTTCATCGGCTCTGCAGCGTTGAACGAGCCGCTCAACCTGGTCTGGCTTGACCGACCGTAACTAAGGTGCGGGCCGCCTGAAGCGGCGCGCTCCTCGCTCAAACGAGAGCATCTGTCGCCGCTCCCTTGGCCGTGAGGCTGAGGGGGCGGCGACGGCGTTTCACCCTTAGACTCCCCTCATGGGGAGATACGTTGTTCGTCGCTTGCTCGCCGCGATTCCCGTGCTGATCGGGCTCTCTGTTTTGCTCTTCGCCTACATCCGCATCCTGCCCGGCGATCCGTGCGTCGCCATCCTTGGCCAGAAACGTACTCCTGAGTTGTGCGCAGCTTTGCGGGAGAACCTTGGCCTCGATCTCCCCCTTTGGGAGCAGTACATCCGCTACCTGTTGAACACGCTGTCGGGCGATCTTGGCGCGAGCGTCGTGAACTCCCAACCCTTCATGGCAGAGTTCCTCACTCGCTTCCCTGGCACGGTAGAGCTGACAATTGGCGCACTCATCTTTGCTCTTGGTGTTGGGATCCCGCTTGGCCGACTCGCCGCACGAAAGGTCGGCGGTCGGATTGACGGCCTCATCACAGGGGTGAGCCTCTTTGGGGTGAGCATTCCCGTCTTCGTGCTTGGGCTCGTGCTCGTTGCAATCTTCGGGGTGATCCTCGAATGGCTGCCAACACAAGGGCGCATCGATGCACGTGCGCGATTCGAGGCCACCTCAGGCCTTCTCTTGATCGATACCCTCTTCGCTGGTCGCCTTGACCTATTCGTGGATGTTGTGCGCCATCTAATTTTGCCGTCCATTGCGCTCGGCTCAATCCCCCTGGCGATCATTACCCGCATCACCCGCGCGTCGGTGATTGAAGTGGTGAACGAAGACTACGTACGAACTGCGCGCTCGAAGGGCCTCAAGGAGAAAACGGTTGATAACCGGCACATCATGCGCAACGCCTGGCTGCCTGTCACCACCGTTGTTGGTCTGCAGGCGGGCGCACTTCTGGGCGGCGCGGTTCTGACTGAAACCGTGTTCGTTTGGAACGGCGTGGGCCGATGGGTTGTGGATGCAATCCAGAACCGAGACTACCCAATCGTTCAGTCAACGATTCTTATCTTTGCCCTCATCTTTTTGATCGTTAACCTGCTCGTCGACATTGGGTATGCCTTGCTGAACCCAAAGATTCGGTACCAGTAATGCTGCGTTCGGCGATGGTTGATCCTCAGCTGGCACTCCCACAACGGGGCCTTTGGGGCGACGCTGCTCGCCGACTTCGCCGCAATCGCCCTGCGATGGTGGGACTCTTCTGCATCGCGCTCTTTGCCTCAGCGGCCATCCTTGCACCGCTGATTGCGCCATACGATCCGTACGCCATGAATGGGAGCAGCCTTGACGCCCCCTCCCTTACCCATCTCTTTGGAACCGACCTGCTGGGGCGCGACATCTTTTCACGCGTCCTCTACGGGGCCCAGATCAGCCTCTTTGTGGGTGTTGGCGCCGTAGCGATTGCGCTCGTTATCGGAGGCGCCCTCGGTGCAATCGCGGGTGGATTCGGCGGCCGGGTCGACAGTGTGATCATGCGCACCACGGACGTCTTCCTCTCGATCCCGAGCATCTTGCTGGCGATCGGCATCGTTACCGCCCTTGGGCGTGGGATGCCGCAACTGACATTGGCAATTGCGGTGAGCTATGCGCCAACGTTTGCGCGTTTGCTACGCGGATCTCTGCTCGCGCTCCGAGAGGCGGATTACGTCGTTGCTGCGCGCACCATTGGTGCCTCGCGCTTGAGGATCCTGATCCGACACATGTTGCCGAACGCACTGACGCCACTGATTGTGCAGGCGACGTTGGTGCTGGCCACCGCCATCATCGACATCGCCGGTCTCGGCTTCCTTGGTCTTGGCCCTTCAGACCCACGCACGCCGGAGTGGGGAACAATGCTCGTAGACGCACGTCAATTCATGCAGTCCGCACCGCACATCGTGGTCTTCATTGGTGGTTCGATCGTCATTTCGGCGATCGGATTCAATCTCTTGGGAGACGGACTGCGCGAGTCGCTAGATCCGAAGTTGAAGCGATGAGCGACCAACACTTGCTTGAAGTTCGCGACCTCGTGGTGCGCTTCCGCACGCATGACGGCGCGGTGCACGCCGTGAATGGTGTCTCGTTTGACTTAGCGGCGGGCGAGACACTCGGTGTGGCGGGCGAGTCGGGCTGCGGCAAGAGCGTCACGAACCTGGCGATCGTTGGTTTGCTCCCAAAGCCTGCCGGACGCGTTGAGGGCGGCAGCGTGAAGTTGGGAGGGCGTGAGCTCACCACCCTGAAGGAGGAGGAGTTGCGCAAGGTTCGCGGCAGTGAGATCGCGATGATCTTCCAAGACCCCATGACCTCGCTCAACCCTGTGCTGCGCATCGAAGAGCAGCTGATCGAAACGATTCAAGCCCACCGCGAGGTGACGAAGGAGGCGGCGCGAACCCGCGCCATCGAGCTCCTCACCGCCGTTGGCGTTGCCAATCCCGAGTCGCGACTTCGCAGCTACCCGCACGAGTTCTCGGGCGGCATGCGCCAGCGCGTGATGATCGCCATGGCCCTCGCCCTTGAGCCGCGCGTCCTCATTGCCGACGAGCCAACGACGGCACTCGACGTGACCATCCAGGCACAGGTGCTTGACCTGCTGCGCCGACTCACCGAGGAGCGCGGCACTGCGACGATCCTCGTCACCCACGACCTTGGCGTACTTGCCGGCATGGCCGACCGCGTCAACGTGATGTATGCCGGTGCGGTGATCGAATCGGGCACCACCGACGACCTTTTTGCCAAGCCGCGCCATCCGTACACCGTGGGCCTGCTGCGCTCCATTCCGCGCCTCGACGGCGAGACTGGCGGCAAGCTGGTGCCCATCGAAGGTCGACCACCAGATCTTGTTGAGGCGCCCGTTGGCTGCTCGTTCTACGCGCGCTGCGCTTGGCGCACGGATCGCTGCGCCACCGAAACGCCAGTCCTCGAGCCGATCGACGGCGGCAAGGGTCCAATCGTGACAAGCGGGCCAGCCGCAACCCATGTCGTGGCCTGCTTCAATCCAGTGGCTCCTGCAGAGGTGGCCGAAGGGCGACCGCTGCCACGCGCCGGAGGATCTGCCCGATGAGCCGCGAGCCGTTGCTCAACGTTAAGGACCTTGCGGTGCGTTTCCCGATTCGCGAAGGGCTGGTGCGCGAGCGCACGGTTGCAGAGGTCCGCGCGGTTGATGGCGTCTCGTTCAACGTCGCGAAGGGGGAGATCCTTGGCCTTGTGGGTGAGTCTGGCTGCGGTAAGAGCACCGTTGCACGAGCCATTACCCGCGTCGTCAAGCCGAACGCTGGAACGATTGACTTTGACGGACAGAATCTTGCGACAGCCGAAGGGCGTGAGCTGCACGAGCTACGCCGCCGCGTGCAGATGATCTTCCAGGACCCATACGCCTCGCTGAACCCGCGCATGACCGTTGGCGCGATCCTTCGTGAGCCAGCCGACATCTACAACGTTGGCACGAGTGCCGAACGCACCGGCCGCGTTGCTGAGCTCCTAGAACTCGTCGGGCTTGATCCGCGCTTTGCGGAACGCTACCCGCATGAGTTCTCTGGTGGGCAGCGTCAGCGCATTGGCGTGGCACGTGCACTCGCCCTCAACCCAGATCTTGTGGTGGCGGATGAGCCGGTCAGCGCGCTCGACGTGAGCGTGCAGGCCCAGATCCTTAACCTGCTCGCAGAGCTGCGCCAGCGTCTTGGGCTCGCTTATCTCTTTATTGCGCACGACCTCTCGGTGGTGCGCCACATTAGCGATCGCACCGCTGTGATGTATCTGGGGAAGATCGTTGAGGTTGCACCATCGACTGAGCTGAATAGTTCGCCCGTGCATCCGTACTCGATCGCCCTCCTCTCCGCGGTGCCGATCCCTGACCCTGCGATTGAGAAGAAGCGCAAGCGCATCATCTTGAAGGGCGATGTGCCGTCGCCATCGAATCCACCGAGCGGCTGCGCATTCCAGACGCGCTGCTGGCTGAAAGATAAGCTCGGCAATCCGGAGCGCTGCAACACGGAATCGCCGCAGCTAGTGCAGGTCTCAACAGGCCACCAGGTCGCCTGTCACTTCCCCGACAAGGTCTAGTCCCCAAAAACAACGAGGGCCCGGTCAGCTTTCGCCGACCAGACCCTCGCGGCCTGTAAGGACACCAGGTCGCTATGCGGCGACGGTATCCCCCGAGGCGAACCAGCGGCGGATGCCGGCTGGAAGGCTTCCACCGAGGCCCGCGTCAAGACCGTAGTAGTTCCCCGCTCCGATCACGCCCAACCCGAACGTAACCACGGCATACGTGAGGTGCTGGTTCACGATGCCGTAGGCGAAGTCCCATGCGGCGAAGAAGAAGAAGAGCATCATCAGTGAGCCCATCAGCGAGGCGAAACGCGTCGCGATTCCGAGGATCAACGAGGTACCAATCGCAATCTGCCCGAACGGCACCAGGAGATTGATCACGCTCATGACACCATCATTGGCAGAGAGCCCAACCCAGAAATCATGGGTGGGGTTGAACACCGTGCCCTCGACCACTTCGGTCACGAATGGCCAGCCGAGCGTGCCACCGGTGCCGAACGCAAGGAATCCCTTCGCGGTCCACTCACCGGCGCCGCCGATGACCTTCTCGAGACCTGCCCACAGGAAGATGACGCCGATGACAATTCGCCCGATGGCGACCGCCTTCGGATACCAGGAAAGTGATGCAGTCGTACGCATATGTACTGCCTCCAGCTTTCGGCCCAGATCGTCGATCCGAAAACGAATCGAAGCGATTCGTGCCGCTGAGGCGAGTGTGCGCCAACTTAGTGGAAATCGGTAATCCATAGCGGTGCGCTATCACATAGCGCAGGGGTAAGGATTAGTTAGCGATTGCGCTCGCTGCGTACGAAGAGGAAGGTGCCGATTGAAAGCATGACGACCGTTGCGACAGAGATAACGACAACGTTCCACGCAGGGTCGGCGAGAACCGCCTCATTTGGGTAGCCGTAATAGGCACCGCGAATCAGGTCAACGGCATAGCGCAGCGGTGAGATGTGACTGACGATGTCGAGGTACCACGGCAGGTTGCGAATTGGGTTGAACGCGCCGGCGAGGAAGAACTGCGGCAAGAAGATGAACGGGAAGAGAAGGTTCGCCGAGCGCTGGTTCGGTAGCACGCTCACGATCAGTGCGCCAAATGCGGCACCGAAGAGGGCGACCAAGATGAGCGCAGGGATGATCGTGAGAACCTGCGCCAGCGTGAGTGGGATGCCGAGGATGATGCCGAAGGCCATCACCGTAAAGGCCTGCGGGAAGGCGACGAGCGACTCCCCGAGGATCTTGCCGGCGAGAATCGTGCGGCGGCCGATTGGCGCCACGAAGATCTCCTGGCTGAAGTCGTTTTCGCGATCTTCAAGGATGGAGACGAGGCCGAGGGCAGAGGACTGCCAGACGCCCTGGGCCAGCTGCCCCGCGAAGATGAATGGGAGCAGGTCAATACCAGGCGACTCAAAGTTTGAGGCGAAGGCACCACCGAGGACGCCGATAAAGAGGGCGGGGAAGACGAGGCCACCGACCAGGCGAATCGGGTCGCGCAAGAGCTTCGTGACATCGCGCGCGGCAATGGCCGCCGCGGCTGCCGCCTCGCGGCGAAGGCTGAACTTCGACGTCGCTGAGTAGGTGGTCGGCGCGCTCATCGGCGGAACCCTCGTCGCGGTGCATCATCGAGTGGTGACTCTTCGCGATCATCGGCGGTAGCGGCAACGATCTTCAGATAGGCGTCTTCAAGGCTTGGACTGCGCACCTCAAAGCGCGTGAGTGGCGACTTCAGATCACGAAGAAGCTGGTGCGCTGGTTCTGCACCCTTCACTTCAACAGCGAACCCGGCAGAGATCACCTGCGGCGTGTGGCCGAGTCGTTCGATCTCGGCGCCAAGTGCCACGCGATCGGCCGCTTCAAGTTCTACGCGTGTGACGCCAGTGCCAACGCGCAGTTCGGCGGGGGTGCCGTTCGCCACGATCTTGCCGCGGTCGATGATGCAGACCTGGTCGGCGATCTCGACCTCGTCGAGGTAGTGCGTGGTGAGAACCATGGTGGTGCCTTCGCTGCGACGAATGGCATCGAGGTAGCCGGCCACCGATCGGCGCGACTCAGGGTCAAGGCCAACGGTCGGCTCGTCGAGGAAGAGCACCTGTGGCTTGTGCAAGAGCGAACGGGCAATCTCAAGCTTGCGACGCATGCCGCCCGAATAGGTCGAGATCTTCTTGAAGAGATCGTCGCGGTCGAGGCCGACAAGCGCACCGAGCTCAACGACGCGGCTGCGGTACTCCTGCGGCATGAGGCTGAACGCTGGGCGGTAGGCGTAGGCGCCGTAGAGGGCGGCATGGAAGCGGCAGTTCTCCTCGCCGGTCAGGGCGCGGTCGAGGGAGGGCTTTTGGAAGATGATGCCGACGCGGCGGCGCACCTCTGACTGGTCGTGCGCAAGGTCAGCACCGGCAATCTGCACGCTCCCTGAGGTTGCGGCAAGCGTGGTGGTCAGGATGCTGATCGTGGTGGTTTTACCAGCGCCGTTTGGCCCGAGGAGGGCGAAGAGGGAGCCCTGCTCCACAGAGAAGGAGACGCCGTCTACAGCGTTGCGGTCAGCGCCCTTGTAGCGCTTGACGAGGTCCGAGACGACGATTGCAGGGGTAGAAGACATCGGCGCAATCCTACTCCTGTCAGGGTAGGCTCGTCTTATGGCTCATCTTGCTGGTCTCCTGCGCCTCGCTCATCCGCTGCCGACGCTCCTCAACGCGATCATCGCGGCGGCGCTCACGACCACGGCGGGGGGCTCAACGACCCAAGCGGCACTCGCGGCCATCACCATGCTTGGCATCCATACCTCCATCGGTGCCATGAATGACCTCCTCGATCAGGCTAGCGATGCGGGGAGAGTGGAGAAGCCACTTGTTGGCGGATCCGTCTCGCCGCGCGAGGCACGCGTGATGGTGGTCGTTGCTGCAACCGCAGGGCTAGCAGCGGCCTCTGCGCTCAGCGCTACGAGCTTGGCGATTGCCGCCGCCGGTGCAACCCTTGGCTATCTCTACAACGCAGGGATCAAGCGCACACCGATCTCATTTCTCCCGTTCGCTCTCGGGGTCGCACTGATTCCAGTGTTCGCGTGGAGTGCCGCAGGGGCGCAGCTCCCCGCCGCGATCGCCACACTGTGCGTGATTGCGCTTCCAGGTGGAAGTGCCCTTGCGCTCCAGAATGCACTCGCCGATCGCGAACTCGATAAATCAGTTGGTGCAAATGGTGCCGTCGTGCGGCTCGGCCACCAGCGAACAATCCTCTTGATCGCACTGCTCCACGGCTTCACCTATCTCCTCCTTCTGGTGAGTGCGCCGACGACCGCCTCGCCAGTGCTCCTCGCCGTTGGTGGGCTGCTTCTCGTTGTGGGAGTGACGTTGAGCACTCGTCTGCCGCGCTCCCTGCGCCAACGTGGCTGGGAGGTGAGCGCACTCGCACTCGCCTGTTGCGCCATCGCAATCTCGCTCTCGTATGATTGATAGATGAACATTATTCGCGCATCACAGCGCACAACCAAAGGTGGCTGCGGCACCCTAATCGTTGGGCTGATCATCCTGGGCGCAATCGGTTCACTGTTCGATGATGAATCGGATACCAGTACGCCGCGACCAAGCCCGGCGCCCTCTACCACCAGTGGCTTCGAGCCTTCGCCCTCACAAGAGTCATCACCCTCGGTCGTGCCATCGCTGCCGATTTCCCTTGCGGTTGACCCGCCAGCCGCGGTCGCCCGTGGCGCGGAGGTCGTCCTCACGGTGCGGGCCAGCGCCGGCTCGGAGTGCGAGATCGGGGTGCCGGAACTGGCGCGCGAGGGCGAGGCCCCAGCCGCGCTGTTCGTGCCAGACGGCGGGGTAGCTACCTTCACCTGGCGAGCGGGCGCAGCCAAGGGCGTCTGGTTCGTGACGGTGGTCTGCACCGCAGAGTTTGAGCGTGAGGCGCTCGAGGTGACGGTTACGATCAAGTAGTAGCGAGCAGGCGCCCGCAGGCTTCATACTGCGGTGGTCAGTCTCCCATGGGGGGGTAGCTCAGTTGGTAAGAGCTCCGAGCTTATATCTCGGCGGTCCCTGGTTCGATTCCAGGCCCCCCTACCATCCTTCGTTCATACTCTTCACATGGCACGTCCAATCGCGCTGATCACTGGAGCTTCGTCGGGTATTGGCGAGCGCATCGCCCTGCGCCTGGCATCGAGCGGTCACGACCTGGTGTTGGTGGCGCGACGCGGCGATGAGTTGGCGCGTGTCGCCGGGCTTGCCGCTGCCGCTGGCGCCGCCAGCGAAACGATCGTCGCCGACCTCTCGCAGGCCGCGGATGTGGCGAAGGTGGAGGCCCGCATCTTGGATGATGCTCGACCGATTGAGATCTTGGTGAACAACGCCGGCTACGGACGATTCGGCAAGATCACAGAGCTTGATGCAGCGGGTGAAGCGAATGAGATCGCCGTCAATGTCACCGCGCTCACACTTCTGTCACGCGCGGCACTGGTTGCCATGGCGCCGCGAAAGCGCGGCGGAATTCTGAATGTTGCCTCGCTCGCCTCGTTCATCCCGTTCCCTGGCTTCACCACTTACGCCGCGACCAAAGCCTACGTGCGGCACTTCACCCTGGCGCTCCATGAAGAGGCGAAGCCGTTTGGCGTACGCGTTACCTGCGTTGCGCCTGGATTTACGCCAACCGGATTCCAAGAGCGCGGCGGCTTGAGCCAGAGCTCAGGCCTGCCGAGCTTCTTGCTGACCTCTGCGGACACTGTTGCCCGTGCTGCTCTTGAAGCGCTACGCGATGGACGCGCGCTTGTGGTTCCGGGCTG
>CAMAXG010000025.1 GCA_945862225.1 Thermoflexus hugenholtzii JAD2
CTCACCCGAAGGTCTGGGCTCCGTGCCGACGCCGTGATCGGCGTCTTGTTTGCCGGCCTGTTTGCGCTCGGTGTGGCGCTGTTCTCATCAATCCCGAACTACGTTGGCGATCTCTTTCACTTCCTCTTCGGCGATGTTTTGGGACTCAGCTTCGCGGACCTCATCTCACTCGCCGTGCTGGCATCGTTGCTGCTGTTGATTGTGTGGGTGCTGTGGAAGGAGCTCCTCTTCGCAACGTTCGACCCACTCGGCGCTGGCGCCGCCGGCCTACCGGTGCGCCGCCTTGATGACCTGCTCCTCATTCTGATTGCGGTCACCATCGTGGTGAGCCTGCAAGCGGTTGGCATTGTGCTTGTTGTGGCGATGATCACCACGCCGGCAGCAACGGCGCAGCTCCTGGTGAAACGATTCGGTCAGATGATTGCGCTCGCCGCGCTGATTGGCGTTACCTCGTCGCTCGTGGGTCTGTACGTCAGCTACGCACTCGACATTGCCTCAGGGGCGTCCATCGTGCTCACCGAGACGTTCGCGTTCCTTGTTGCACTGTTGATTACGTCGATTCGCAAACGTGTACGCGCGAATCGCGCCGTTGCGCAGGAGAGCGTTCGCTAGCGCAGCCCCTCAAAGAGGTCGCGCTCTGGCAGCGCCGGCTCACTCGGTAGTCGATGCGCAACAAGTCGATACTGCTCAACCGCACCAAGGTCAATGTAATCCTGCTCACTTAACGAAAGCAGCGGGCCATCACTCTTGATCTGTGTTGCATGTGCCTGAATTGCGCGGCGCTTAGCGCCGAGGTGCTTTGTGATGTCAATGCGCGTGGTGATCAGATCATCCGGACACGCCATTGCCGCGCGCCACTGGTGCCACTGCTCGAGCTCTTCGGGCGTCGCCTCTTTCGGTTCACTCCACCATGACTCGATGCCGCGCGACTCAAGCAACGCGAGCACCTTGTCGCGTTGTGAATCTGGCGTGCGCACCTCGTAGAGTTTCTTTGGTGTCCATGCTGGTCCAGCGTCGGGGCGCCACGTTGGATCGCCAGCAACCTCCCACGCGCGGCGCGCAACGCGCGCAGCGGCGATGTGATCTGGGTGGCCGTAGCCACCAAAGTCGTCGTACGTAGCGATCACGTCGGGCTGTACGCGCCGGATGATGCGCACCAGGTGTTCCGCTGTGCCATCAAGATCAGTTGTGCTGTGTTGGTGATAAGAGCGTGGATCTTCGTTCCCCGCGTCGCCGACCATGCCAGAGTCACGGAAGCCGAGATTCTCGAAATGCGTGACGCCAAGGGCCGCCATCGCCGCAGCGATTTCGCCCATGCGAGTTTCGCCAAGGCGTTCGTGCGCCTCGGGGGTGTCCCACTCCGGGATGACAATCTCCCCAAGCTCGCCGCGAGTACCGGTGACGACATAGGTATCGGTGGAATCGCTGTGGGCGGCGGCGTAGGTTGCTAGGGTGCCGCCCATGCTGATCGTCTCGTCGTCGGGGTGAGCGTGTACCGCCATGAGAATGAGTCGACCGCTGCTATCCATGCCCAGATCGTACGCGCACAGGGCAGAGCGGGTCGGCTACCCTGACTCAACGCGGCGAAAGGAGCCGCACGAGGGAGGTGCCTGATGGGAGCAACCGAGCCAAAGGTCCAGCGCTGGGCACTGATCCTGGGCGCCTCAAGCGGTATCGGCGAGGCCACCGCACGGCTCGCCGCGGAGGACGGCTACAACATCTGCGGCGTCTACCTGGGTCGATCGCGAGGCGAGAAGCTCGATGCGGCCATAGCCGCTGTGAAGGCGACTGGCGTCGAGGCTCTCTACATCCGCGGCAACGCCGCCGACGACGAGAAGCGCGCCGAGGTCATCGCCCAGCTCAGCGAGAAGTTCGCCGCGGCCCGATCTGCCGGCCTCACCCCTCAGCTCGGCATCGTGGTGCACTCGCTGGCATTCGGCAGCCTGCAGCCCTTCCTCCCCGACGGCGAGACGCCGCTGATCACCCGCAAGCAGATGGATATGACCTCCGACGTGATGGCGCACTCCCTCGTCTATTGGACACAGGACCTGTACGCCGCAGGCCTGATCGGAAGCACCACGCGCATCTTCGCTACTTCATCTGAGGGAGCATCAAAGGCGGTGCCCATGTATGGCGCCGTCTCCGCCGCGAAGGCAGCGGTCGAGGCGCACTGCCGCCAGCTCGCCCTTGAGCTTGCGCGACTCGTACCTGGCGCCACCGTCACGGCGCTGCGTCCAGGTGTTGTCGATACCCCTGCCCTCCGCAAGATTCCAGGAAGCCAGGACTGGATCGACGTGGTGATGAAGAAGCATCCAGGAAAGCGACTCACCACCCCTGATGATGTTGGTCACGCGATTGTTGCGCTTTCGGCTCCAGGCATGAGCTGGGTCACGGGAAACACGATCACCATCGACGGCGGCGAACAGATCGCCGGGGGCTGATTTAGCGCGCTACGTCCGCTTCATCCAGCGCAATCGATAGAGGACATTCGCAGCCATCGGCACCGCAGCAATTGCGATCGTTGACCACACGTTCGCCCCGAAGAGTTGCGCCAGCAGGCTACTGAGCGCGCCGAGACCAACGAGTAGCACGAGTGTGTGTGGCATTTGGTGTTGCAGGTAACGCAGCCCTGTAATCACCAGGCTTACGGCGAGCAGGCACACCAACACGAACGTTGCGATTACAGCAACAGAAATGTCTTGCAGCTGCGTTGCGGCTAGGGCAGAAGCTGCAAGTAGCAGCGCTCCTGCCGCAAGTGCCGTACGAACAACCTTGATCTGTTTCGGAAGCCGCTTTCGCACCTGCTGTACAACCTCACGCTGCGACGATTCCAGCAAGATGAGGCCCCATGCCTTGCGGTAGGCATTGGCGGCGAGAAACTGGTCGGAGAAGAGTCGTCTTCCCATTACCGCTAGAAGGATCAGCAGCCACCCAGCAGAGTGTCGATAGAACAGGGCTAAACCTTTCGACATTGGGAGCTCTTTGCTAGCTCGGCGGGCGATGCTCGCGCGCAGGTGTGCATTCTCACGGAGGGTTGAGTAGCGTTTGAGTGGTTCGGTTTTATCCCAGCCTTGCTGCGCCCGCACCATCGAGATCCCAATCGTGTTGCCCGCATGCTGTCGATAGAGCGCCAGCGGCTTGTCAATTCGGTGTACCCCACCGTACGCTGCTGCGACGAGTGAGTACCAGTGATCATGATCGGGCGATTCGACTGGAATTTCCGGATGGATCTTTGCCAGCGATGCATCAAACACTTCGCAGAAGCCGTTCACTTGCGGCTGAATAATCCGCTCAGCAATACTCATCTTGCCGTCCGTTTTGATGGTGTACTCATGCAGCCGATCCGGACGCGTCGCGTCGTCAACCAGAAGGTAGGCATCGCAATAGACCATAGAGAGCGGCCCGCGTGCCTTTATTGCCGCAACGCTCTCTGCGATTTTTTCAGGAAGCCAAACATCATCCTGATCACAGAATGCGATGAGATCCACACCTCGCGCAATTAGAAGCTGCGTGGCTTTTTGGAAGTTTGATCGGAGGCCGAGACGCTCAGGATTCTCCACCCAGATGAATCGTTCGTCCTGCAGAAATGGGCTTAGATCTGGTACCGAGCTGATCTCCTGGAGCGGGGAGTCGAGTGTGATCATGCAGATCCACTCTGTGTGGGCTTGTGTGGCAATGGATGCGAGCTGCTCAGCGAGCCACACAGGGTTCGGCTGATATGCCGCGAGCGCGATTCCAACCAAACTGGGCTGCCAGGCCACGTTGCCCTGGGGCATCAACCCTCACCCAGCGGTGGCGGTTGGAGTTCAGCCAGGGTGGGTAGCGCCGCATCGCGCTCAGAGAGAATTGGCCGCTCAATTGGCCATGGAATCGCGACGCTCGCGTCGTTCCAGGTCACCCCGCGCTCCCCTTCGGCTGAACGGGGTTGGTCCACCATGTAGAGCACCAGGGCGGGCTCACCCCCAAGCACGGCGAAACCGTGGGCGAACCCAGGCGGAATCCAGAGTGAGTCGCCGTTCTCGCCAGAGAGATCCGCCGCGACGTGGTGGCCGTAGTTCGGTGACCCTGGCCGGACGTCGACGGCAACATCAAAGATCTGGCCCGAGAGGCAGGTGACAAGTTTTCCTTGCGCGGGACCGTATTGCAGGTGCAACCCACGAATAACCCCTGGCAGTGACCACGACAAGTTGTCCTGCACGAACGTCACCGTGAAGCCGGCATCACGGAGAGCAGCGTCATTATGCAACTCCGTGAACCAACCTCGTGCGTCGGTAAAGCGCTCGCGGGATACAAGCAGCACATCAGGAATCGCTAGGGGTTGCACTTTCATACGCGCATCTCCTGCACCGCTCGGGTCAGCGCTTCTTGCCACGGAGTCAGTTCTATTCCAAGCACACGCGCCTTGGAACAATCGAGTACGCAATTCGTGGGCCTTCGTGCTGCAGCAGTCTGTGCAGACGTTGACGTCTCAATTACCGGAACTGCGCTGCGGATCACCCCTGCGTGCACCCCTGCCTCAATGATCGCTCGTGAGAACTCTGCGCGGTTCACACTGCCGCTCCCAGCAAGGTGCAAGATCTGGTTGTTCATAGCCTCTCCTCGCGACGTGCTCTGTAGCAGCGCGAGTGTTGCCCGCGCAAGATCAGCGGCATCGGTTGGAGATCCAACTTGATCGCTCACCATCGTGAGAGGATTTCCGAGCGCGGCAAGCTCAAGCACGCGTTGAACGAAATTGCTTTTTCCTGCGCGGTAAACCCATGAGGTGCGAATCACGACGCTATTGCCGTCTACCCGCTGCACCGCGCGCTCTCCCGCCAGTTTTGATTCTCCGTACGTATTGACTGGCGCAGGGTTGTCGCTTTCGCGCCATGTAACACCGTTCCCATCTGGAAATACGTATTCTGTTGAGTAGTGCACAAACGGAACCGCCCGCGCTGCGGCCCATTCCGCGATCCATCCTGGTAGTTCGGCGTTGATTCGGAACGCTTCTTCTCGTTCGCTTTCTGCGCGATCAACGTTGTTGTATGCGGCGGCGTTGATCACCGCTTGCACTGGGCCCGCCGCGTCAAAGGCACGAACCAGGTCAACCTGGTTACTGAAGTCTGCGTCGTTGCGGCTAATACCGACGCCAGACGAGCCGAGCTGCGACAGCAGCGAGGACCCTACTTGTCCGTTCGCTCCGATGACCAGCGTTCGACCAGCCGCGGTCACGATGCCTTCCCCTTCGCAGCGAGACGAAGGCGCGCTGCGTACACATCAGATGGTGTGCGTTTGGCGATGCGTAGAAGAGCGTCTTGGCTAAGGTAACCGCGGCGGAACGCCGCAATCTCTACATAGCCAATTTCGCTCTCCTGATCGCGTGTGTGCTGCTGAATGGCAAGTGATGCTGCGACCAGAGAATCTGGTGTTCCGGTATCAATCCACTGCACGCTCTCTGGAATCACCATGTACCGAAGGAGGCCACGATGTAGATAGTGCGCGTTGACATCCGTGATCTCGAGCTCATTGCGATCGGATCTCGGGAGCTGGCCAGCGACATTCACAACGTCGGCACCAAAGGTGTACAACCCCGTGACTGCCAGGTTTGATGCCGGATCGGCTGGCTTTTCAATGACTGATTGCACCGCGCCATCGGCGCCGATCGTGGCGACGCCGAAGCGCTCAGGGTCGGGTACCGCCTTGAGGTAGATTTCCGCGCCGCCGGTGAATCCCTCCAGGGCCGCCGCGAACTGGGCGTCAAACTCTTGCCCGATGAAGAGGTTGTCGCCCAGGATGAGGGTGACCGACTCGTCTCCGATGAAGTCTTTCCCGATCACGAAAGCCTCGGCGATGCCGCCAGGGGTCGGTTGTTCCGCATAGGCAATGGAGAGCCCAAGGTCACGCCCATCACCGAGAAGGGCTTCAATCGCCG
This sequence comes from Thermoflexus hugenholtzii JAD2, assembly GCA_945862225.1. Classification (GTDB taxonomy): domain Bacteria; phylum Chloroflexota; class Limnocylindria; order Limnocylindrales; family Limnocylindraceae; genus Limnocylindrus. Next base: position 5,912 of record CAMAXG010000025.1, read on the forward strand.
GGAGGTCGCGCGGGGTGCTGATGATCAGGAACTCACGGATCCCACCCGTCACAAGGGTCCAGATCGGGTAGTAGATCATCGGCTTGTCGTACACGGCCAAGAGCTGCTTGCTCACGCTCTTCGTTGCTGGGTAGAGGCGGCTCCCCCCTCCGCCAGCGAGCACGATTCCCTTCATCGCTGCACCTCGGCGGATGTCGGTGTGCCATTACGGTTGAGATACCACTCCACCGTCGTTCGTAGCGCCTCAGTAAACGGGTGCGCCGGCCGATAGCCGAGCTCTCGCTCCGCTCGCGTCTCGCGAATCGCATAGCGGTAGTCGTGGCCTAGTCGGTCGATCACAAACGTGATCTGTGCGGCATACGAGCCACCATCGCGCCGCGGCACACGCTCATTGAGCATGGCGCAGATCTCATGCGCAAGTGCCAGATTCGTGCGCTCGTTTCCACCACCAAACGCGTAGCGCGCGCCAGGGAGACCGCGATCGAGCGCCAAGAGGATGCCGCTCACATGATCCTCAACGTAGATCCAGTCGCGGACATTCGATCCATCGCCGTAGATCGGAATCGCCTCGCCGCGGAGCGCGCACTGAATGAGGTGCGGTATGAACTTCTCTGGGTACTGATATGGACCAAAGTTGTTCGTGCAGTAAGTCGTAATAGTTGGCAGGCCGTACGTGTGATGCCATGCCGAAACAATTTGATCTGCAGCCGCCTTTGATGCGGAGTATGGCGATCGTGGATCGTATGGGCTCGTCTCATTGAAATGTCCTTCGTCGCCAAGGCTTCCGAACACTTCGTCAGTCGAGATCTGAACAAATCGGAAGTGCGCCAACTCCGCGGCGGTTTTGGTAGCGACGTATGCAGTTGATGCTCGAAGGAGCGAGTAGACCCCAAGGATGTTGGTCTGCATGAATTCACCTGGATCAGCGATAGATCGGTCAACGTGCGACTCAGCGGCGAAGTTCACGACGGTGTCGATCTCGTGCTCGACAAGAAGCGAAGAGACAAGTTCAGTGTTCGTGATGTTGCCGCGTACCACGGTAATCTCTTGAAGGCCTTGAAGTGACTGCGGATTCGCTGCGTACGTCATTGCATCAAGTACGACAACTCGGTGCCCAGCGCTTGTTGCGCGCTTTGCGAATGCACTTCCGATGAAGCCGTATCCACCGGTTACGAGCATGGAGCGCTTGCTTGTGCTGGCGGGCATCTCCACGATTAAATCGCTTTGCCGAGGAGCCGCCGTATGTTGTCCGAGACCTCAACGAGCACAGGGGTATCTGCGTCTGGCGTGACATCGGTAAAGCGTGTTTCAACGCCAAGCACTCCAGCCCACACCCTCTCTTGGCTATCGTCTGGATTGTCATGCACGCCGCCAGAACGGATTTTTCCGGATGCTTCGGTGATGGTCATGCCAAGAAGCGTTGTGGCTTTTAGTTCTTGCTCGGTAGATGCGCGCAGATCTGCAGTACGCCCAGGCACGAGCTTGTCGACGAAGGCATCAAGTTGCACCGACTTCTCTTCGCCGGTGATCTCTTCGCAGATTCCGAAGAGCGTTGCCGAGCGATAGTTGAAGGAGCTGTCGAACCCGCTCCGGGCCAACACGATGCCGTCAGTCAGGTGAATCGAAACGGACACCTCGGTGCCGACTACAGACTTAAGGAAGCGACTGGCCGCCGAACCGTGCCAGTAGAGCCGGTCGCCGTCGCGCCAGTGCGCTGTGGCGGTGGCGTGGGGGCGGCCATCCAGGAGGTAGGCAACTGTGCAGGTGAGGGCGGCGTCGACCACGGGGTAGATCTCGCTACGTTCGTACACGCCGCGCTCAGGGAGGCGCCGTACACGCGTCCGCTCGCTGGGCGGGAAACCATCGGTAACGGGGATCTCACGAGGCATGTCGCCATCGTAGGCGAGAGTCGATTACTTGAGGGGGGATCAGGTTTCCTGGCGGACCCGACCGGATTCGAACCGGCGATCTCCAGCGTGACAGGCTGGCATGTTGGGCCGCTACACCACGGGTCCGCGACAGGACTGCGAAGCCTACCAGAGGGGGTAGGATCCGACTATGGGATACGGAGCAGACGCAGCATCACGAGGCGGCGGGGCCGGCCGTATCGATCTGCGCTCCGACACGGTGACCCACCCAACCCCTGAGATGCGCCGTGCCATGGCAGAGGCTGAGGTCGGCGACGACGTCTTTGAGGACGATCCCACCGTTATCGCCCTCGAGCAACGTGCCGCTGCCCTGCTGGGCAAAGAGGCAGGTCTCTTCGTTGCTTCGGGCACCATGGGGAATCTTGTTTCGGTCATGGCTCATGTGCCCCGCGGCGGTGAGATCATCACCCCTGCTGAAGGGCACGTCTTCAATGACGAGGCGGCCAACTACGCAGTGGTTGCGGGCGCCGGACTCCGCGTTATCGGCGAGAACCCGAACGGCGAAATGCCGATCCCTGATGTGCTGGAGGCGATTCAGGACGCGGGTGACCCACACAGCGCCATCACCTCGCTCGTCATCGTCGAGAACTGCCACGCGCACACCTTCAGCCGCCCAATCACCCCCGCTTACATGCGTGAGCTGCGCGCCGCGCTTAAGCCGCACAACCTGCCACTCCACGTTGACGGCGCGCGGCTCTTTAATGCGGCAGTGGCGCTCGGCGTGCCGGTGCGCGATCTCGTGGCTGAAGCTGACAGTGCAACGTTCTGCTTGAGCAAGGGGCTCGCCGCACCGATTGGCAGTGTTGTCGTTGGGAGCAAAGAGTTCATTTGGAAGGCGCGACGCGCGCGCAAACTCCTTGGCGGCGGCATGCGACAGGTCGGTATCCTTGCGGCCGCCGGTCTCGTCGCACTCTCCGATGGCCCAGAGGGCACCGTCAAGAGACTCGCTGACGATCATGCCAATGCACAACGCCTCGCTACTGAGATCGCTGCGCTCCCTGACATCATCTCCCCAGGGCATATCGCGCAACCTGAGGGTGAGCGACTCGATCCTGCGCGCGTCACCACAAACTTTGTGATCTTCAAGGTGACGGGTGGCATCGCGCGCCGTACACGCTTCCTTGACGCACTTGAGAAGCGCGGCGTGCTGATGGTTGCGTATCCGCACGGTCAGATTCGCGCCGTCACACACTACGGAATCGGCGATGAAGAGATCAGCAAAACGATCGCGGCGACGGCTGCAGCGCTGACTGAAACCGCATAGCGCAGCGCGTTCAATGCGCATCGTTCCATCAATCGATCTTGACAAGGGTCGCTCTCGAATCGTCTTCTGGCCTGGAGCCGCGACAGGTGTTGGTGCACCAACCGATCAGCCCGCACGCATTGCTCGCCACTTTGTTGACCGTGGTGCAACGCTGATTCACCTCGTTGACTTTGATGGTGCGCGTGCAGCGGCTCCGGTCAACATTGAATCGATTGGTGCCGTTGCAAGCCTGGTTGCAACGCCGCTACAGGTCGCTGGCGGACTAGAGTCACCCGAAGGAATTCGGATCGCGTTTGCAGCGGGGGCAACGCGCGCCGTTATTTCCCTTGCACTGATCGATGAGCCAGAGAAGCTGGCAGCATGTATCGCCGCCGCGGGCGATTGGCTTGCGGTTGGCTTTGATCCACGTCCAGACCGGATCGCTTCGTTCAACTGGAAGCGCTCCAGCGCCCCAACAGCGGAGGCACTGATTGACGAACTTGCTGCGGCGGGGGTCTCGCGCATTGTGTTGAGCCATGGCGGAAATGCAAGCGAAAGCGCTGCGTTCGCCATTCTGGCGGCGCGACAACCGACGATGGAGTTGAGTGTTGCGGGTGGCGTGAGCGACCTCGATGGTGTGCGCCGACTTCGCGATGCTGGCGTCGCCTCTCTAATTCTGGGTGAGGCACTCCTCTCAGGCGCAATCGATTTTGAGGAAGCCTCGAGGATCTCCGACCCCGCGCAGTAGCGCGCACTGGCGGCACGGCTCGCGTAGACTCCCCCGCATGGCAACTGCAAGGCGCATCAACGAACCACTCGCGCTGAGTCCCCTTGTGGGTCTCGGTGCCGTCATCCTCACGGGCATTCTCTGGGGCACCATCGGCGTCGTAACTGGCCAGCTCAAGGCTGCCTTCCCTGGTGTTGATGGGGGTCCGAGCACGCTGAGCTCCCTCGTGCTGGTCGTCGTACGCCTCGGAATCACCGCCCCCGCAGCCGCCATCACGGCGCGACTCCTGCTCGGTCGCGGCGCGTTCCGCCTCCCTGGGCGCGTGCTTGCGCTCGGCCTCGGGCTCGGACTCGTTCAGGCATTCTTCCAATACGCCTACGTTGAAGCAGTGACGTACGCCGGCGTTGGCATCGCTACGGCAATCGAGCTCTGTCTCGCCCCAGTCTTGGTCGCAACGCTCAGCGCGATCATCCTCCGCGAGCGGCCAGATCGCCTCATCATCGGCGCGATCGTCTTCGCCGCCGTTGGCACCATCGTCCTCGCGACGTCAGGGGCTGCCACCGCAAACGCAGCAACGTTCCAGCTCGGCATTGTCTGGTCACTTGCCTGCATGGTTGGCTACGCCTCATACATCGTGCTGGTGCGACATCTCGCCGCGGGCATTCACCCACTCGAGCTTGTTGCGCTGGCGTCAGCGGGCGGCTTTGCGATCCTCACCTTCTGGTCAACGGTGGTTGGCGTAAAGCTCCCAGAACTTGCTGGAAAGGATCTGCTCATTCCTGGTTTGCAGTTTGCATACTTGGCACTGATCGCAACCTGTTTGGCTTACGCCCTCTTCGTTTCCGGCGTGCGCGCAACAAGTGCAACCACAGGCTCGCTCGGTGCCCTCGCCATGCCACCAACGGCAACCTTGCTTGCTGCGCTGATTCTGGGCCAGATTCCAACCATTGAAGTAGCAATTGGCCAAGCACTACTGATAGCGGCGATGGCAGTAACGATCATTCGCACTGCTCAGCGCACACGAGCGTAGGTCAATGCGCCCGCTTATTACCGTTGTACTCGCTGCAGCACTGACCGTTGCTGCATGCAGCGCCAGCCCTTCAAGCCCTACGCCAAATGCTAACGGCTGCCCCACGTCGCAGCCCGCAACGCTTGGTACAGAAGTATCAAACGACATTGCATTTGAAACAACACTCGGCACTTTTGTGGTGCGGCTTGCTGTAAAGAACTCGCCAATTGCCGTGAGCAACATCTCGGCACTTGCAAGCTGCAACTACTACGACAACGTGATCTTCCACCGCATCGCATACATGGATGACGGCACGCCATTTGTGATCCAGGGCGGTGATCCAACTGGTACCGGCTCAGGCGGACCAGGCTATTTCATCAAAGATGAGCCAGTCGTTGGTGAATACCGCCGTGGAGTCATTGCGATGGCGCGTTCGAGCCAGCCTGATTCTCAGGGAAGCCAGTTCTTCGTTGTGCTTGATGATGCTGCAGGCGTGCCGCTCGAAAGCGCACGCACCTACGCGATCCTTGGTGAGGTGATCTCTGGGATGGATGTAGTGGACGCGATTGCTGCGCTCGAGCGCGACGGACAAGATCGCCCGATTGATCCGCCAAAGATCATCTCAACCACGGTCACCCCCTCTGCGCCGTAGCCAATCCGCGCACCTGATCGTTCGCGGGTAAACTCCCCACATCGCCGGCACCAGCCGGTCACGTGGCCGTGTGCCACAGAGGAGAGATGGAATGGCAACCGCCAAGATTGAGACGACCGTCGGCGTCATTGAGTTTGAGCTCCTTGACGATGCGGCACCGAAGACCGTTGAGAACTTTGTGACCCTCGCGAAAAAGGGCTTCTACGACGGGGTGATCTTCCACCGTGTTGTTCCTGGTTTCGTCATTCAGGGCGGCGATCCTGATGGCGCCGGCATGGGCGGCCCTGGCTACAAGTTCGACGATGAGCCGGTGACGATGGGGTACGCCCGCGGTACGGTGGCGATGGCGAACTCGGGGCCAAACACCAACGGGAGCCAGTTCTTCATCTGCCTCGATGACCTCGCTAGCTTGCCGCCGAAGTACACGATCTTCGGCATGGTCACCTCAGGGCTCGCTACGGTCGACGCGATCGCTAAGGGGGCCACAGGCCCAGGTGACCGCCCACTGGAGCCGGTCAAGATGACCACGGTGACGATCGCCTAACCCTCACTCTCGGCACAAGGTGTGCCAGGGGGGTTGGAATCCGACCCTCCAGGGGGTATTCTCTCCCCAGCTGTTCTTGTTCAAAGACCATGGGTAGGTGGGTTAGGGTAGTCGCTATAGGCGACGTGATAGATGCTCTTTGAGCGTAGCGGGCGGGGCTGACTTGTTCGTCCCACAAGCGGATCGGCTTGAGGCGACTCCTGTCAAAGGGGGTCGCCTCATTTATTTCCACCCGGATCTGCCCAGCGAAACCCCCTGATAAACTCGCCACCCCTCGCGCTCGTAGCTCAGTGGATTAGAGCGTCTCCCTCCGAAGGAGAAGGTCGCAGGTTCGAATCCTGTCGGGCGCACCACACGGAGTAGACTCCTCCCCATGGCTGACCAAAATCTCGTCACTGTTCCGCTGCTGCGCAGGCCGCTCTTTGTCGTTGCTGCAGTTGTCAGCCTTGGCGCTGTCGTCGTTGGCCTGAGCGGCACCGACGAGCGCCTCGTCTATATCCCTGCTGCGCTTGGTCTCTTGTGGCTGATCGCCTATCAGGCACAACCGCGTGAGGGTGTCCGTCAACTGCGACGCGCGCCACAGGGGTCGATCATCGTGCGCCGACCAGATCGACCCGCACCACGGCAGCGCACAGAGATGCCGCCAACACCTTCGGGCTTTGCCCCATCTGCGGCGGTTGCTGCAGCACAGGCGCGCGGTGGTGTGCGCAAGCCGATCAAGCCAGTAGAGATTGGACTTCCAAGCAAAGGTGCGGAGCCTGAGAAGAAGCGCCGTCGCGGTCGTAAAGGTGGAGACGGACCGAACCTCGGTCTCTAGTTACGGCGCGATCTTTACCGTAACCACCGGTGGCTTGCTCAGCGCGAAGCATCGCGCATCGAGCCAACCATCACGGATTGACTGGCGCTCCTCTGCATCAACCGTGAGCTTCCAGCGAATCTTTACGGCGACCCACTCTGTGAGATACACGCAGTTAGCCGATTCAAGTGGTGGGAGCCAGTAGGTTGGATCGTCGTCGCTCTTTGACTGATTGACGTTGTCGGTCACTGCGCGCAGCGTCCACGCAACACCAAGATCGTTGGCGTATGACTGTCGACGCGAGCTTGACCACTTCCATGCGCCTGAACGCCATGCTTCAGCAAGTGCAACAACGTGGTCCACATCGACGTCCGAGGCCTTTGTCCACGTCTCTCCGTCGTAGAGGCTCAGCCACTTTCCGGTGCTCACGGTTTTTCCGGTTGAGGAGAACTGCACAGAGACAAGAGACTCCGCGATGAGCACCTCTGCGCGTGTGTTTTTGCCATTCCCATTCGCATCAACCCAGTGCTTGAAGAGCGAGCGCTTGTAGCCACCAATGCGCTCCTCTGCGACTGGCACGCAATCGAGTGCAGTGAGAAGACCAAGCTTGGTGTTGTTGGTCTTACATGCCTTTGCGGCACTCGTTGCTGCATTCGCAGGCGCGGGCACGGCAAGCGTTGCGCTGACAAGCAGGGTGAGTAGTGCGGTGGTAATGCGAGACTTCATCATATTAGATTACGCGACGACGTCGAAGAGTGCGCGCACGAGCGCAGTTCCCCCTTCATCGTGAATGTCGACGCGCGCTTCGTCGGCCGTAGCGCGAACCGTGCAACGTACGGCGGTACCGGTGGTAAGGCCCAGGTACTCCAGTCGAATGCGTCGGCGCGGTGCGCTGAGCTGTGCCGGCGTAACTGCGCTGAGCGCCTCTTCGGCGATCTCAAGCCAGGCGGCATTGTTGACGTGGCCGAGCGGATCGAAGTCGGCAACGCGCAGTGGCACCGTGACGGTGACGCCTGGCGTGTCGCCGGTTGGTTCTGCGGGGATCTTCTCGGGGGTGAAGGACGCGCCAACCTCAGCAACAAATGGTTCGAATTCGGCTGGGAAGCGGACCGGTCGTCCGTTCTGGTCGGTCATGACCCAATCGATGGTGGCGTCGGCGATGACGCGACCGGCGCTGCCGAAGAGGCGCGTGCGGCGTCGCGCCATCACATGGCGGAAGCCGACGAGGGCCGTGGTGCCCGTCATGGCCTCATTGGAGCGAGGCGGCTCATCGATAAGTAGGTCAACGCTGCGCACGACCCAGCCAACGCCACGCGACTCATACCAGGCGCGTCCGTATTCAAGCGTCTCGCTGTGCTGCCAGGCGAGGTCTTGGGCGTGGCGGAGCACCGCTGCCGCGCGCATGGTGCCGGCGCGGTTGCACTCGTCAAAGCGCACCGAGCGGCCCTCATCACGGTACCGGGCGTGCTCCGGGAGGCGTGCCTCGTCGGGGGCAAAGCCAGGGGTGAGTCGCTCGTTCAGGCTCATCCGGCCGCCAACCGACCGAGAGTTTCAAGGGTGATGAAGCGCGTCTTCTCGCGCGGAGCGCGCACGATGGTGAGGCGCGCGGCAACGATCGCGGCGGTATCGAATGCCACCACGCCGATGGCGATCCGCGCACTGCTCCCGGCGGCGCGAATGCGCGCGTCCTCAAGTTCGGCAAGAAGGCTGGCGTCGATGCCGCGGGCGCCCCACTTGCAGTCCCAGAGCTCTGGAACGGGGCCAGCTTCGACGGTGACGTCGAACGGGTGTGGATCGGCGGAGACACCATCAATCGCAAAGCGACGTTCGCGCCGCACCAGCCGGTCGGCATCGTTCGCGAGCACTGGCCGTCGGCGTAGCATCTCAGCGGTGGTCGCCTCTACGACTGCTCCGCGGTACTGCGCGTTGGAGGCCTGCGCCTTGCCGCCGATTGCGAGTGCACCAACTACGAGTGGGTCTGTGGTGGTGCGGTGTGATGGCAGTGCGGCGAAGAGCGCTGCGGCCTCTGCTGCCGTCGGTTCAGGATCGTTCATGACCGCTCGTGCAATAAGACGCTCTGCAGGTGTGGCGTTCGCGATCGCAACGGCGAGTGGGCGCAGGATCGGATCAGCTTGAATACCGGAGTAGACCACAGCTCGTCCGTCGCGCGGCGCGTCGCTGAACGAGATCCCCGCGGGGATCCGCGCTGCAACTGTGGTGCCGCTACTTTGCGGTACGACATCTTTCGGCAGGCTTGCCGGGTTGAGCGTTGCTGCAAGAAGTGTCAGCGCGAGGCGTGGCTGCATGCCGATCCAATCAATCGCACGATGTGGGTCGTTCGCGGCGATCACGCGCTCAACGCTTGCAGCGAGTGCTGCCAGTGCGCTGGTTGCCGCGTCTGGTAGTGCGCGATCACCGATTGCAGCGATTGCTCGATTCAGTTCTTCTTCGCCCAGGGCTGAGACAACGTTCGTATGATCGAGCGCATCCGTTACCTCTTCGCCGAGTGCCACGAGTCGCGCGAACAGGTCTCGCTGATACGTAAGTGCAGTGCCACTCATAGTGTTGGCCAGCTCAGCGCTGCTGCGTCGAGTAGAAGTTCTGGGTTGCCATTGCGACGGAGTGCGTTGAGCGACTTATCAATCGCGCGCAGCGCCTCTCCCCACCTTGCTGGGGGGAGCCGATGCGCAACGGCCTCAATCTCTGCGCGATCTTCTGGGAACGCGATCTGATCAACGGCACCGGTGCTCACAAGCGCAAGGTCACGCGCAACACCACGCCAGAGGCGCAAGAGTGCAGTTGCCGCGGCGCGGCGCTCTGCAGGTGTCGGTTTGGCACTGCGCGTCGCTGGGCTCTTCTTCTTCGGCTTGACATCGATATCTGGCGCGTCATCGCTGCTGTCATCTCCATCGGCGCCATCAGCGGCGTCGCCGTCGTCGGCACCAGCAACTAGGATGGCGCGCGCATCGGCAACAAGCGCGCCGAGCTGCCCAAGTCGTGCATGCGGTTGCGTTGCGGCGAAGTCAAGGATTTGGCGACGAATCTGCGCGTGTGCGCGGGCGGCATCACCCGTTGCCTCTGCATCAATGAGTGGTCCTGGTCGACCAGATGACATGCGAAGAAGTCGCACGGCGGTTGGTGCATCAACGCCGAGTCGCTCGCCGAGAAGCTCGCTCGCCTGCTTCGCGTCAGGAAGGCCGAGGCGAATCACCGCACAGCGGCTTCGAATCGTTGGCATGAGTCGTGAGTCTTCAGCGGCCGCCAAGATCACGTGCGTGCGGGATGGTGGCTCTTCGAGTGTCTTCAGGAGCGCGTTCTGTGCCGCTTCGTTCATCCGGTCGGCGCGCTCGATGAGCGCGATGCGGCGGCCCCCTTCAACGGAGAAGAGGGCGAGGCCGGCGGCGAGGGCTCGGATCGGGTCGATCCCAATCTCATCCGAAGCCCCTGTTGGAGAGATCACGACGAGGTCGGTATGGCTCCCCGAGGCGATCAGGCGACATGAGCGACAGGCGCTACAGGGCCCGCCGTCGACCGGCTCGCCACACATGAGCGTGGCAACGGCGTCACGGGCGAGTGTGCCTGCGCCCGCACCACGCGGCCCAACAATCAGCAGGGCGTGCGGTGGTGC
>CAMAXG010000026.1 GCA_945862225.1 Thermoflexus hugenholtzii JAD2
TTGATCTCAGGCCGCACCACTGCGCACGCAATCGCTAGCGCGTCATCAAGCCCAGGATCGCTATCGATGATGAGCGGCAGTGGCTTGGCAACGGTGCCAAACGGTGCCGTGCGTGGCGTGAGCTTCGCGTGATGAAACGTCGGCCAACCGAGCACCGACGGGTTGCTCACAGCGCTCGCGCCCTATCCCTGGTCGTACGGACGCCCAGCCGAAGCTGGTGCGCGCACTCGACCGATAAGACCTGCCACCACGATGATCGTGACGATGTACGGCATAGAGAGCAAGATCTGCGGCGGGATCGTAACACCAAGCCCTGACAAGAGCGTCGTTGCCGCACTCGTCATACCGAAGATCAGTGCAGCTCCAAACGCGTAGACGGGATTCCACGCGCCGAAGATCACCGCGGCGAGCGCAATGAAGCCTTGGCCGGCACTGGTATTGATGCCGAAGCCACCTGTTCCGCTGAGTGAGATGTAGCTGCCGGCGAAGCCTGCAAGGAGTCCAGCGATCAGCATTGCGCGGTAGCGCAGCTTCACAACGTCGATGCCCACAGTACCAGCAGCGTTCGGCTGCTCGCCTGCCGCTCGCAGACGCAGACCCCAACGGGTGCGGTAGATCATGTAGGTGAAGAAGAGGACGAGGCCAACAGCGATGTAGAAGAAGGGGCTCAGCGAGAAGAGGATCGGCCCGAGAATGGGGATGTCTGACAGGAGAGGGATCTGAATCGGCGTGATGCCGATCGGGCGGTTGAATTCGCTGTATGGCTGAAGAATACGCAGGTACGCAAAGGTGGTCACGCCAAGCGCGCCGATGTTGATGACGGTGCCCGCAATGATCTGATCGACCTTGTAGCGAATGCCGAGCCAGGCGAAGAAGAGGCTGACCAACGCACCAAAGATCGCGCCAGCAATAGGCCCTGTGATGGCGATACCCGTGATGCTCGAGGCGATCGAGCCAATCATGGCGCCGAAGAGGAGTTTCCCCTCAACGGAAATGTTGAGGATCCCGCTGCGCTCTGAAACGATTCCGGCAAGCGCGCCAATTCCAACGGGGATGGCGTAGAGCAACGTGCTGGTGAAGAAGACGGTCAGATTTGCGGTTGTGCCGTCGAGGAGGCGCGCCAGAAGGGCAAAGACCAAGAAAGGAGAAATGAGACCGATTGCAAGGCGCCACCTGAATGATGCGCCACGCACAAACTGCAGCGCAGCCATCGCTCCAAAACCGACCGTAACGGCGGCCCAGAGGAGAATCACCGGCACTGAGAATGAAACGTCTGTACCGCCGATCTTGTCCACCCAGAATGCGAACTTCCCCTCGACTCCCGCTGAGCCATTTGTGATGGCAAGGGAGAGCAGTGTGAAGAGTGCGAAGAGACCCGCACGAACGCGTGAGGCTACGAGCTGCTGCTGCGCATCCGCACCATCTCCCACAGAGGTTGTGCGCTTTGCTGGGGCAGTTGTAATGGTCTTCGCGCGCGCCGCCGCGACAGGCTTCTTCTTCTTGGTCACGCTGCCTCCCTGCGTACTCACTTGGCCACCGAACGTGGGCGTCGGCGGAACGGGTTCTTCAAGATGCCAAGCGTCAGCTCAGGAGCTGCGATGAAGGCGATGACGAGCGCCTGAATGAAGAGGAGCATTTCGATTGGGATGCCGGTTTGCACCTGCATCAGGCTACCGCCGTGCTGCAGAAGACCGAAGACGAGCGCCGTTGCAACCACGCCGCTCGGCCGCGTACCACCAACGAGGGCAACGGCGATCGCAGTGAAGCCAACGCTTCCAGCGATGCCAGGCGAGAGCTGCTTGATCGTGCCAACAGCCACAAGTGCACCACCAAGACCAGAGATTGCTCCAGAGATCAGCATTGCGGTGATGATTGAGGTGCCTGCGCCAATGCCCGCATACTTCGCGGCAGCAAGGTTCAACCCGGCCGCACGAAGCTCAAATCCACGAGTAGAACGGAAGAGGAACCAGCTGACGGCAACGGCGGTGAGGAGCGCGATGATGATGCTGATGTCCATCCGCAGAGCTGCGATCGGCAAGATCCCAGGGAGATCAACGAACTGACTGAGCTCCTTCGATACTGGCTGAATTCGTGGTGGCTTCTGGATGAATTCGAAGTTTGAAACGAGGAAGAAAACGAACTGCCCAGCGATGAAGTTGAGCATGATCGTGGTGATCACCTCACTCGCGCCGACGCGAGCCTTCAGATAGCCAGGAATGAACGCCCAGGCTGCTCCCCCAACAACTCCAAAGATCATCACGAGCAGGATGGCGATCGGCGCGGGGGTAACTCCAGCGCCAAAGGCGAGGGCCGCGATGGTGCCACCAACGGCACCCATGGTGTACTGACCAGCACCACCGATATTGAAGATGCCAGTTCGGAACGCTACCGATACGCCAAGCCCAACGAAGATCAGCGGTACGGAGGCAACAACGCTTTCAACGATCGGCCGCAAGGCACGTGCCCAGAGCTTGATGTCGCCATTGGAGGCGAGTGCCTTCCCGATAGTCTCTGGATCGCCGAACGCTCCACGGAAGAGGGCACTGTAAGCGGTCGCTGCTCGGCCAATGCCGAGGCTCAAGGCACCAATTGGATCTGAGAGGAGGCCGCCAAGCACTTCAATGTCGGTGAAGATGATGAAGAGCGCGCCAACGAGCAGCGCTACTGAGATCGAAAGTGCTGGAACGCGAATCTTTGAGCCGAATTTCTTCAAGCCGTTCACTTGGTGATACCTCCCATGAGGAGGCCGACCCGCTCACGCGTCGCCTCCTTGGCATCCAGAATGCCGACAATCCGGCCCTCGTACATCACGGCGACACGATCGCCGAGCGCAAGGACTTCGTCGAGCTCAGTGCTTACGATTAGCACCGCGGCGCCAGCATCGCGCTGCTCCACGATGCGGCGATGGATGTATTCAATCGAGCCGACGTCCAAACCACGCGTTGGCTGCGCAGCAATGACCAGACGGACATTGCGGCTGAACTCGCGCGCAACGATCACCTTCTGCTGGTTGCCGCCGGAGAGCGACGCGATGTCGGTGTTGATTGACGGAGTGCGAACGTCAAAGTCCTTCACCGCCTGCTCCGTCGCCGCGGCGATCGCCTTGCGGTTCAGCAGGCCGTTCTTGCTGTACTGCGGAAGGTGGTACGTGTTCAAGATGTAGTTCTCAGCGATGGTCATACCCTTGACCATGCCGTCGCGGTTGCGATCTTCGGGAATGTGTGCAACCCCTGCCATGGCGATCTCGCGTGGCGAACCTGCATGCAGCGGCTTCTTCTCAAGTACAACGGTGCCTGAGTCAACGAGACGTAGGCCGGTCAGGGCCTCAACAAGCTCGGTCTGGCCATTCCCTTGCACTCCCGCAACTGCGAGGATCTCGCCGCTGCGGACTTCAAAGGTTGCGCTGTTCACGGCAAGTCCGCCCGCGTCATTCAGGACATTGAGCCCCTTCACCTGCAGGATCGGTTCCGCGACCTTGGACTTGGAGCGGCTAACGGTGAGCTGCACCTCGCGTCCGACCATCATCTCGGCGAGCTTGGCCGCGGTCGCCTTCTTCGGCGTCGTCTCGCCAGCGACAGCGCCACGGCGCAGGACGGTGATCTTGTCGGCAACCGCAATGACCTCGTTCAGCTTGTGGGTGATGAAGATGACTGAGGTGCCGCCCTTTGCAAGGCCACGAATGATTTCGAAGAGCTCCTCGGTCTCTTGAGGAGTGAGCACGGCGGAAGGCTCATCAAGAACGAGGATGTCGCTCTTGCGGTAGAGCGCCTTCAGGATCTCAACGCGCTGACGAACACCAACTGGGAGTGATTCGATCTTCGCGTCTGGGTCAACATGCAGGCCGTGCTTCTTTGAGAGCTCTACAACCTGCGCGCGCGCAGTGGCTCGATCAAAGCTGCCGAGAGGGCCTTTGGTTGGCTCGTTGCCGAGAACAACCGATTCGGTGACGTCGAACACTGGTACGAGCATGAAGTGCTGGTGCACCATACCGATGCCCGCATCAATGGCCTGGGCAGGATCGCGGAAGATGCGCTCCTTGCCATCAATCAGAATTTTGCCGGAGTCAGGCCGATAGAGGCCCGAGAGGATGTTCATCAGGGTGGTCTTCCCTGCGCCGTTCTCACCGAGAAGGCCGAGGACTTGACCCTTATCAACAGAGATAGAGATGCGATCGTTCGCCAGAACGCCAGGGAACTGCTTCGTAATCTTCTGCAGTTCAAGCCTCATGCGATGCAAACCCTCCCTACTCTGCCACTGCTTTGCTAGAGATACTCTTCCGCCCGGATGCCGAGGCATCCGGGCGGAGAGCGACTACTTCATCGCCGAAGCGATGGAGAAGTACTTACTTCTTTGCCCAATCGAGGACAACAACCGAGCCGTCAATGATCGCAGCCTTAAGGGCGTCGACCTCTGCCTTGAGCTCAGCGGTTACGAGCGTACCGAAGGTTGCGGTCCAAGCCGACTCGGTGCGATCGAGCGTGGCGATCTGAACGCCGCCGTTCTCGAGCGTGCCGATGTAGTTGGTGCCACCCTTCTTGCCTGTGTAGTTGTCGTTCACTGCCGTGATCACTGCAGCACCGATGTTCTTCTGTGCTGAGGTCAGGAGCGTTCCACAATACTCAGGAAGGCTGACGCACTGGTCGAGGTCCACACCGACCGAGTACTTGCCTGCATCCATCATTGCCTGATAGGTGCCGTTGCCCGTGGTGCCCGCAACTGCGTGCACAACGTCGGCGTTCTGGCCCATGAAGGCCTCTGCGGTCGTCTTACCAAAGAGCACGTCGTTGAACGGCGCGGTCGCTGGGTTGAACGTACCGGTAGCTGCGACTGGATCCCAGCCCAAGACATCAATTGCAACGCCCTTCTTGTCGGCGTAGTACTTGGCGCCGGCGACCCAGCCATCCATGAACTTGGTTACGCCTGGGTATGGGGCTCCACCGTAGGTGGCGATGACCTTGGTCGTCGAAATGCCAGCTGCCAAGTAGGCGGCGAGCATCGAAGCCTCGTCGATCTGGAAGTCGATACCGGTGAAGTTCGCCGGAATCGTGCCATCCTCAAGTGCCCAGGTTGCGTCTACCCAACCGAATGCAATGTCTGCATTCGCTGCGTCGAGGGCGGCTGCCTGCAGGGCGGTGCCCTGGTTGTAGCCAACCGCGATCACGGTATTGCAGTTCTGGTCGATCAACTGCTGAATGTTCGGCGCGTACGACGAGTCATCAACAGCGGTCGTGTAAGCCGTCTGGAACCCTTCAGCCTTGAGTGCCTCGAGGCCCTCGTAGGCTGACTGGTTGAAGTTCTTGTCGGCAGGTCCACCCGTGTCCAACGAGAGGCATGCCTTGTACTCGGACTTCCCGGCATCGACGGAAGCTGACGGCGAAGCCGTCGAGCCACCGCACGCTGCGGCGAGAAGAGCGAGAACGGTGAGGAGCGCGAACATTCGCGTCTTCATATGTATGTAGCCCTCCGCTATTTCCTTTTGCCCAGACGCCTACGGCGACGAGCGGGTCAGCCATTCGCTGACCGTGGCGGAATTGTGCCTCATAACGGCGGGATATGCGCGCGCATTGCAATTCGGTAGCGGGAGAAGGTTGCGGCTCTGTTACATACCCCGTTGCGCGAGCCACGTCTCTAGGGCGTTCCTGAGACGGACTTTGGTTCCCTGCTCCGCAAACGCGAAGTCGTAGCCGGCTCGCGCGAGGTCGATCAGGTCTGCAAGCGGGAGCCCCAGCCGGCGGTGGACGCTGAGGTACTCCTCGGAGAGGGTGACGTCGCTCACGACCAGGTCGTCGGTGTTGAGGGTGATCGGCACGCCGCGACGGCGCAGCTCGGCGATTGGGAAATCGCCGTAGCCCGCGACGATGGCGGCCTGCGTGTTGCTGGTTGGACAGAGGTCAAGTGAAACGTTGCGCGCCGCAAGCTCAGCACAGAGCGATGGATCGTCAACCGCGACGCCGCCATGGGCGATGCGCGCCGGCTGTACCTCAAGGGCGCGGCGAACCTGCGCAGCGCCGCCCCACTCCCCTGCATGGAGCGTGATCGCGAGCCCACCGCTGCGCGCGATGTCGAATGACTCCTTGAATGTGAGCGGGTCAGGGAAGGCTGCCTCACGACCGGCAAGATCGAATGCCACAACACCGATGTCTTGAGCTGCCACGGCGGCAGTTGCGAGGCTGCGATTCTCTTCCAGCGAATGTGAGCGGAGAGCGGTGATGATGAGGCGCACCTCAATGCCGGTTTCTGCGGCTGCGCGTCGCGCGCCCGCCGCAACGGCGGCGATCACTTGCGACTGCGTCAGTCCCTTTGCGGTGTGCAGATGCGGACCCCACCGCATCTCAAGATAGGCAACGTTCTCTGCCGCCTTGGCGCGCACCAACTGCTCTGCGGCACGATCGAGCGCCTCGGCATCTTGTAGAAGGGCGATCGGTAGGTCGAATGCGCGGAGCAGGTCGGCCTGATCGGCGCAACGCTCAGGGGCGACCAGCGCGGCGCGCATCCCTGCCCAATCCCGCGGGGCATCAACGTTGCGCGTTGCGGCAAGCTCGAGTGCCAAGGCAGGATCCAGTGAGCCATCAAGATGGAGGTGCAGCTCAGGCTTCGGCATCTCGAAGAAGAGGCGACGAGCATCGTCGGCACGCTGGAACTCCACGGCTCCCCTCCCCATCTACTGTCTCGCAGGTTGCGCACCCACGTGCGCATCTCCGCGAGAGAGAGGATACTCCCCCGTATGACCTCGTCACTGCCAGTTGCGACAGATTCACGAGCGCTCGGGGCCTGGCTCCGCGACGCGACCCCGGTTGACCGCGTGGGCATTGAGGAGCGTGTCGCCACCCTGAAGACGCGATCCATTAAGAAGTCCTCCAAGGTGTGGGCGCTCCGCCTGGCGCTGAGCATGTGCGACATCACCACCCTGGAGGGGAAAGACACGCCTGGCAAGATTCGCCAGCTGGCAACGAAGGCGATGCGCCCGCTCCCTGGCGACGCGTCGATGCCCTCGGTCGCGGCGCTCTGCTGCTACCCAGACCTTGTAGGCGTGGCGAAAGAGGCGCTCAAGGGGAGCAGCGTCAAAGTTGCCGCCGTTGCCACCGCCTTCCCGAGCGGCCGCTCGTGGATTGACCTGAAGATTGCCGAGACGAAGTACGCAGTTGCCGCTGGCGCCGACGAGATTGACATGGTGATCGACCGCGGCGCCTTCCTCGCCGGCGATTACGCCAAGGTGTGGGATGAGATCGTCGCCGTGAAAGAGGCCTGTGGCCCGGCACACCTGAAGGTCATTCTCGAGACGGGCGAACTCGGCACGTACGACGACGTTCGGCGCGCATCGGCACTGGCGATTGCCGCTGGCGGCGACTTCATCAAAACCTCAACGGGCAAGGTCACGCCAGCGGCGACGCTACCGGTGACCCTCGTCATGCTCGAAACGATTCGCGAGCATTGGAACCGCACGGGCAAGGTGGTGGGCATGAAGCCAGCTGGCGGCATTCGCACAGCGAAAGAGGCGATCCAATATCTGGTGGTCGTCCACGAGACGCTCGGCCCTGACTGGTTGACCCCCGACCGCTTCCGTTTCGGCGCATCAAGCCTGGTCAATGACCTGCTGATGCAGCTCGAAAAAGAGGTGACGGGCGCCTACGCCGATCCGGACGACTTCACCCTCGACTAGCGCGCACTAACTGGCGCGCCTCAGGGCGCCGGAGCGTGGGCTACGAGCCGATCGGGTGCCAGACGGTCTTCATTTCAAGGAAGGCGGTAATACCGTCGATGCGCTCGCCGCGCTCGCCGTCAAAGGCGTCGGCGCGGTCCTTCACCCCATGCGGGCGGCGTGCCACACGGGCGACATGCTCGGCGGCACCCTGCTCCGCCTCGACGAGGAGCTCGTCGGGGCAGCCCCACAGGTCATACCCATCGATGTCGGCATGGCGCACGAGGTGCGGCAGCAGTTCGGCGCGACGCGCGGTGATGATGTTCACCACGCCCGCCGGAACATCGCTCACGGCGAGGGTTTCAGCCAGGGTGACGGCGGGGAGTGGTGCAGATTCGCTCGCAAGGACGATCGCCACATTGCCGCCGGCGAGAATGCCGCCGAGTCGCGAGACAAGACCGAGGAGTGGCGAGGCCTCTGGTGCGATGGAGGCGATCACGCCCGTTGGCTCAGGGAGAGTGAAGACGAAGTGCGACGAGGCGACCGGATTGGTGCCGCCTAGTACGGCAGAGAGCTTGTCGGGCCAGCCCGCATACCAGACCATGCGATCGATGGCGGCCGAGACCTCTGCCGCGGCGTCGGACTTTGATGCGCCGTGGTTGATCAGGTCATCACGGAACTGCGCCGCGCGACCCTCCATCAGCTCAGCAACACGATAGAGAATCTGTCCGCGCACCATTGCGGTGCGCGCTGCCCATGGCTCGGCGGCAATGCGCGCGACACGAACCGCTTCGCGCAAATCCTTGCGCGAACCGCCGGCAATGTTGGCAACGCCGCCCTTCGCAAGCTGGACCTCTCGACTGCGGCCCGATTCGCTGCGCGGGAACGCGCCACCGATGTAGAGCTTGGCGGTGCGGCGCACCTCAAGACGCTCGGAACCCTCTGATGACTCAATCGTCAGCGGCAAGTTGAGCTTCTCGGTGCGCTTCGACTTCTTCCCCATGACTAGGAGCTCCTCAGGTAAGCATGCAAGCCCTGCATGCCACCCTCACGTCCGTAGCCGGACTCTTTGTAGCCACCGAACGGCGCCGTTGGGTCAAAGCGGTTGAACGTATTGGCCCAGACGACACCCGCCTTGAGGGCGCTGGCAACCTGCAGGATGCGACTCCCCTTCTCCGTCCAGATGCCGGCGGAGAGTCCGTAGGCTGTGTTGTTCGCCTTCTCAATTGCCTCAGCAACAGTGCGGAAGGTAATCGTTGCCAGCACTGGCCCGAAGATCTCTTCGCGAGCGATGCGGTGGCTCTGCGCTACGTTGGTGAAGAGGGTTGGGCGGAAGAACCAGCCGCGCGTTGGTAGGTCGCAGGCGGGCTGCCAAATCTGGGCACCTTCGGCGACGCCGCTCGCAACGAGCTCACCGATGCTCTCCATCTGTGCCTTGGAGTTGATCGCGCCGATGTCGGTGTTCTTATCCATCGGATCGCCGATGCGCAGCATGGACATGCGATCGCGCAGTCGCGCGAGGAACTCTTCGGCGATGGACTCTTGTACGAGGAGGCGGCTGCCAGCGCAGCAGACCTCACCCTGATTGAAGAAGATGCCATTGACAACACCTTCAACCGCCTGGTCGAGCGCCGCATCTTCAAAGACGATGTTGGCCGCCTTGCCACCGAGCTCCAGCGTGAGGCCCTTCCCCTGTCCAGCGATCACCTTGGCGATCGTGACGCCGACGGAGGTGCTGCCGGTGAAGGCGACCTTCGCGACGCGCGGGTCGGTGACGATTGACATGCCAGTGCTGCCCGGGCCGGTGACGATGTTGACGACGCCGTCGGGGAGTTCGGCCTGGCGGCAGACATCGGCGAAGAGGAGTGCCGTGAGCGGCGTCGTTGAGGCAGGCTTTAGAACCACGGTGTTGCCCGCGGCAAGCGCTGGGGCAATCTTCCACGCCAACATGAGGAGTGGGAAGTTCCACGGGATCACCTGTCCGACAACACCGTGGGCTTCCGGTCGGCGGCCTGGGACGGCGTACTCAAGCTTGTCGGCCCAGCCAGCGTAATACCAGAAGTGCGCGGCGGCGAGCGGCACATCCACGTCACGCGACTCGCGGATTGGTTTCCCCGAATCCATCGTTTCGGTGACGGCGAACTCGCGGCTGCGCTCCTGCAAGATGCGGCTAATGCGATAGAGGTACTTGGCGCGCTCACGTGGGTGCAGCTTCGACCAGACCTTGCGATAGGCACGATCGGCGGCCTCGATGGCGCGGTCGGCGTCGGCGGGGGTCCCCTTCGCGATCTCGGCGAGTGGCTCCTCGGTGGCCGGGTTGTAGGTGATGGTGACCTCGCCGCCTGAGGGGGCGCGCTCCTTCCCGTCGATGAAGAGGCCGTAGCGCTGGCGAATCGTGACGATCTCGCGGGATTCGGGGGCTGGGGCGTAGGCCCACGGGCTGCTGCCGGCGAGACCCGAGCTTGCTGGGGCCACGGTCGCGGCGGGTGCCGGAGTTGTCACGCTGGCGGCACGCGCAGTCGTGCGTCGTGGTGCGGCGCCCTTCGGTGACTGATCGCTTGGCATGGGTGCATCCTAGCGCGCCCGCCACTTCCAGCGACGCGGCGTATCGCCTACCCTTCGCCCATGACAACCCGTGCAGCGCAGCCGACTCCCCCGTTCACGCCGACGATGCTGATTGACGGCGCCTCACGTGGCGCGACGGGCGGGCGCACCTTCACCCTGCGCCATCCCGCGAGTGGCGCGGCGATTGGCGAGATTCCGCACGCATCGGCCGCCGATGTGGACGCCGCCATCACTGCCGCTCGACGCGCATTCGATTCCGGGGGCTGGCGCACCACACTCCCCGCTGAGCGCGCACGACTCCTCCTTGCACTCGCCGACGCCGTAGAGCGCGAGGCTGACCACTTCGCCGATCTCGAGGTGTGGCAGACGGGCACCGCACGGAAACTGCGACGTGATGGCGACATCCCCGCCGTCGTTGATCACCTGCGCTACTTCGCCGGCATCCTGCGCGCCCCTGAGGGGATCGCTGCTGGCGAGTACACCGGCAACCACACCTCCATGATTCGGCGCGAGCCGATCGGCGTTGCTGCACTCATCGCGCCATGGAACTATCCGCTCGCCATGGCGGTCTGGCAGGCGGCGCCTGCACTGGCCGCTGGTAACACCGTCGTGATGAAGCCCGCCAGCGCCACACCGCTCGCAGCACTTCGGCTCGCCGAGCTGGCTCGCGAGGTCGGCTTCCCTGCGGGCGTCTTCAATGTCATCACCGGACCAGGCGCCGAGATCGGCGCGCAGTTCGCCGCTGATCCGCGCATCGACATCATTGCCCTCACGGGCGACAGCGCAACTGGCCGAGAGCTGATGGCCGCAGGCGCGCCAACACTGAAGCGACTGCACCTAGAGCTTGGCGGCAAGGCGCCGTTCGTTGTCTTTGCTGATGCCGACCTTGAGGCCGCTGCACGTGGTGCAGTGGCAGGCGCCTTCGTGAACGGTGGCCAAGACTGCACTGCGGCCACGCGCCTCTATGCGCAGCGTGACATTTTTGATCGGCTCGTTTCCCGCATTGCTGAACTCACCGCACAGGTGCGTATTGGTGATCCATTCGCACCCGATACAGACCTTGGCTCGCTCATCTCGCGCACGCACCGCGACCGCGTCGCAGGCTACGTTGACCGCGCCGTTGCCGCAGGGGCGAAGATCGTGGCTGGTGGCAGCGCCCAGCCGAGTGGCGTTCCCGCCGAGGGTGCCTACTTTGCGCCGACACTCATCGTCGGTGCGCAGCAGTCGAGCGAAATCGTGCAGCAGGAGGTCTTCGGACCGGTACTTGTAGCGCTCCCGTTCAGCGACGAGGCCGAAGCGATCGCTCTGGCGAACGACACGCCGTATGGTCTCGCCTCAAGCTGCTGGACGGGCGATGTGGCACGCGCGCATCGCATGGCGGCGGCTCTCAACTTCGGTTCAGTGCTGATCAATGACCATCTCCCCTTCCTGAGCGAGATGCCGCATGGTGGCTTCAAGCAGTCGGGGTTCGGCAAGGACCTCAGCCGCTACTCCTTTGAGGAGTACACACAGATCAAGCATGTTGCGATTGAGATCACCGGCGAGGCCGAGAAGCCTTGGCACTGGACGATCTTCGGAGACCCGAAGAAGTAGTTCCGCCTAGCTCCCGAGGAGCAGATCAAGCCACGCGTCGAGCGGCGAGCGCGTTGGTGCATCGGGGCTGAATCGGCGGGCTCCTGAGCCCGGAGCGTCGTCTGTAAGTGGCGCCGCATCAGCCGCCAACACGAACGGACGCTCCACAGCGGAGCCGAGGCTGTAGCCGCGCGCCACCAGCTCAAGGAAGGCGGCGTCGTCAAGGAGCACGCGCTCTGCGGTGAGGGCATCGGCCCGCGCCTGAAGTGCCGCCGTCTCATCGCGAAGTTGCGCCAAGCGCGTATTCACCTGAATCACGCCGATCAGATTTCGCCCAAACTCCAGGACGAAGAGCGCCACGAGGAGCGCCTGCCCGAGGAAGATCAGGGCGCCGCGCGTGGTGCTGGTGCGTCGGCGAATCATGACCCTCATGACTCCAGTTTCCGCGCCCCACCCAATCGCGTCAAGCAGGGGCGCGTTGCGGGGTGATAGCCTGCGCGGCGTGTACTTCTATGAGCTTCACGAGGCAGACGACGAACTCGCTATCGGCATGACCCTCGCCCATGACGAGGCCTTTGCCCCGAGCGAGTTCTTGGCGATGGTGGAGACGGCCCGGAGTCGGGTGATCGAGACCTTCACCGAGGAGACCCTCATTGAAGCGATCGCTGCTGAGCTGGAACGCGAGCACGACTTTGCCGCTTCACTGGATTCCCGCCTGGTGGCCGCAGTCGGCATCTCTTCCGAGGAGGGCGAGACGCGCCTCCTGGCCCACGAGGGACCAACAGCACACGCTGCGGACGAAGGCGAAGAGGAGGACCCCGACCTTGCCATCGCTGAGGCGCTGCTCTCTGGGCGAGAACCGATTGGCCTACGAACCGCCGTGGTGGATCTGGAGAAGAACGAGTCGCTCGACTCCTAGCGACGCGAGGCTCGGGCTACCAGCGCGGTAGGCCCTTAGAACCCTTCCAGACGCGGTTCATGATCGGCACACCGTCTGTGGCGATATCGACGAAGTTTGGCTGCGACTGCTTCAAGATCACCGTCGGCAACATGCGGGTGCTCACCAACCGCGAGCCGATGAAGGTCGACTCAATGACGAGCCCCTGCGACGTTTCTACCGACCAGTTCTGATCAAAGATGAAGTTCCCCATGCTGTAGAAGACCGGCTTGCCATTGATGATCTCCATGGCGCTCGCCCAGTGCGAATGCGATCCGAGAATCATGTCGGCACCAGCCTCGATCGCCCGCTTCGCGAACCTTCGTTGCGATGCGGTTGGCTGTGCCTGGAATTCCAAGCCCCAGTGCGGGAATACGATGACAACGTCGGCACCTGCGGCTCGAGCTGCGGCAATGGAGGCACGCATCTCAAAGACGCCAATCGGCGCACTCCCCGCTCGATTGACTCGGGCGTGGGTGCTCGGGTTCACCTGGTCGACCGCAACGATGCCCACAGTGATGCCGCCGACGTTCGTCAGCCACGGGCGCTGCGCCTCAGCAAGATTGGCACCCGCGCCACCGCTGCCCATGCCGGCCGCCGTAACGGCGGCGATCGTTTCAGGGATGCGAGAGACGCCCCCATCACCGATGTGGTTGTTCGCCAGTGAGAGGAAATCGATACCCGCCTCTTTCAGCACGCGAAGTAGTGCGGGGTTCCCCGTGAAGGTCGTCCCAGAGTTGTGTTGCCGCCACTTCTTCGGCGTTGGTGACTCCAGGTTCGCGATCGAGAGGTCTGCATCTTGGAAGAGCGAGCGCATCAGGCCATTGACGCCCCCGCCACGCACGTAGCGCGCAGCGACACGAGGCACGCCGAATTGACTACAGCAGGTCGTGCCGGTGATGTCGGCAAAGCCACCATCAAAGAGCCAATCTGCGCCGCGCTTTGTGCGCTTCGCGTCGGCAGAGACGCCGCGATCAAGCAAGATGTCACCACCCGCTGCAAGGGTCCACGCCGTTGCGGGATCGTATGCGAGTGGCCCAGAGAGCCACTCGGCAGGAATGGATGCGTCGACGGGGAGCTCAGCGCGGAGCGGCCAATCGGCGAGCGATGCGACGCGATAGACACCAACGATCGCAGCCCCCTCCCACGTGAGGGTGCGCAGCGCGGGCTCAAGGGCGGTGAGCCGCACGAACCCTGCCGCCTTCTCATCAGCGGCGAGTGCCGCCTTGAGGGCGGTGCGGTCCGCGACGAGCGTTAGACGAGAGGTGATTGCGGTAGATGAGAGGCCGAGTGCGGCAAGGATGGCGGCGGACTCCGGTGCGATCAGGACGAGCTTCGTGATCGGCAGCTTCCCTCCGACCTCAGCGAGGCGCGCAATGCCAATGCTCGTGAGAGCGGTGAGGGTGCTGCGGTATCCAGCAACGGGGATCAGTGGGCTGCGTGTATCACTGGTCGGCGAGGCGCTTGGGCTACCCGTAGGATCTCCGCTCGCCCCCAACGGCGCGGCTGAGGTGCCACACGCCGCGGCAAGCAGTAGTGCGAGCGCGAGCGTGAAGAGGCTGCGACGTCGCGGCAACGGGGCGTTGGTGACAGCGGGCAGTTCCACACCGCTATCCTACCTGCATGCAGCAGCCTTTCCGCCCTTCAGGCCCAACGCTCATTGCTGCCGCGCTCAGCGAGGAGCGCGCCGCCCTTGAGGCGCTCGCCACCGATTTGGTTCCGCACGCACTTCCCGGACTTGCAGGGGGTGCACTACTCACCGGTCACATTGACGGGCACCCGGTCGCTCTGCTGCGCTGCGGCGTTGGCAAGGTGGCCTCGGTTGTTGCCGTTACCGCCGCCTTGGCAGTTGAGCCCCGCTGCGTGATCTCGGTCGGCTCTGCCGGCGCGCTGCACGCGGGGTATCGCGTCGGTGACGTCCTGCTCGCCGATGGCGTCTTGCAGCATGACTTTGCCGCTGCAGAGACCGATGGCTTTCGCCTCTTCGGCTACGGCGCGGATATCCCATCGAAGGGCGACCCACTCCTCGTTGCCGACCCCGAGCTCGTCACCGCGGCGTTCGGCGCCGCCACACCGACAACGACACGCCTTGGGATCAACCTCCGTCGCGGCCGTATCGCCACCGGTGACTGGTTCGTGGCTGATCAGAAGGTACGCGATGCGATTGCTGCCCGAAGCGCAGCCGATCTCGTTGAGATGGAGGGGGCGGCCATTGCCTATGCGGCACGCACGCACAACATCCCATGGCTGGTCATTCGCAGCGTGAGTGATTCAGGCGATGGTGAAGCAACACTCAGCTTCTGGGAGTATCTCGCGCTCGCCTCCAAGAACGCCGCCGAAATCGTCCGCGCAATCTTGCCGGCTCTAGAGCGCCGCTAACGTCGCTGCACCCCCAGGGTTAACTGCTGCGCGCGCGGCGCTGCCTCACCAAAGAGTCGGGCGGCAAGGGCATCAACCGCGGCAGGATCCCCCGTTGTGAAGATCTGGTGCGTAGGAAGCACGGGCGCTGATGTGGGCGCAGTGTGCCCAAGATGACCGGGGTCGGCCGCCGTTCCGCGGCTCGATCCAGGTGCTTCGAGTCCGTTCACCGAGATGATCTCCTGCAGGAAGCTCGCCGTTGCTGCAGCCGAATCGACCACAGCAATCGGGGCACCGAGCGCCGCATCAATCACGCCGCGAATCAGGGGGAAGTGCGTGCAGCCAAGTAGGAGAGTATCGATGCGTTGGCTCGGCTCTCCAGCGAGAAACGGATCGATCGCCGCATGGATGGCGTCGCTCATCGCTTGCGTGTCCGTGAGCCCTGACTCAATGAGTGGTACGAGGTCTGAGGCGGCCCGCTCAATGACCAACGTGCCTGGGTTCTCATCTTTGATGGCGGCAAAATAGGCGCGTGATCGAACGGTTGCAACCGT
The DNA here is from genome assembly GCA_945862225.1 of Thermoflexus hugenholtzii JAD2. Taxonomy (GTDB): domain Bacteria; phylum Chloroflexota; class Limnocylindria; order Limnocylindrales; family Limnocylindraceae; genus Limnocylindrus. The sequence continues at coordinate 15,626 of CAMAXG010000026.1, forward strand.
CGCCAGCACGCCGACCCGACCGGTGCGCGTCGCGAGCGCTGCCGCTGCCGCTCCCGGCCGAATGACGCCAATGATCGGCGTTGCGGGATGCCGCTCGCGAAGATGCTCGAGGGCGACCGCCGTCGCGGTATTGCAGGCAATGATGATTGCCTTCACGCCGCGTGCCACGAGTTCATCGCTAAGCTCTTCCGCAAAGGTGCGCACTTCGGCATCGCTGCGGGTGCCATACGGGTGACGGGCACTGTCACCGATGTAGATAGTGGATTCAGCGGGCAGGCGCGCCTGCACTTCGCGCAGCACGGTAAGGCCACCAATCCCCGAATCAAAGAGCCCGATTGGGCGTGGGTCACTCATGCGCTGACCGTAGCAGCCAACGCAGACGATCGTCAGCGCCGACTTTTGTCACTCGCAGGCCAGCGGTGTCGGCGAGAGCGCGCACCTCATCCGGCTGCCAGGCACGAATCGCGAACGGTGCTCGGTCCGGGTAGAACGCCACTAGGCGGCCATCGCCCCCCACCACCCGATGCCGAATCTCCAGTAGGACGGTGTTTGTACGCGCCTGTGCATCGGGCGTGATTCGACTTTCGCGGCGAATCG
>CAMAXG010000027.1 GCA_945862225.1 Thermoflexus hugenholtzii JAD2
ACGGGCACCGGCCCAGAGGTCTACCTCGGCGAGATCTTCAACGGCGTCGATGAGCGTATCTACGACGTACCCGCCCTCACCGCAGGGAAGACCTATGTCTACATCTGCACCGTGCACCCCAACATGATTGGGACGGTCATCCTTCAGTGATCAACGTGGCGCGCATCCGCCGCGCCGCAATCGCACTCCTTGCCGCTAGCCTGATCGCCGCCTGCAGCGGCCCCTCTACCAGCAGCGACACCCTCCTTGGCCGAACGATGAGCATCGGCCAGGCGCACCCACTCAGTGACCCTGCGGCCACCATCACCTCGTGGTCAGAGGTTGCGACCGGCAATCAGCGCATCCTGCTGAACTTCTGGGCGAGCTGGTGCATCCCCTGCCGCGATGAGATTCCGCTTCTCTTTGACTACTCCTCGAGCTTCGTGCCGGGCGCGACCGTGCTCGGCGTGCTCTACAAGGATGCCGTTGGACCAGCTGCAGCCACCGCCGCAGAACTCGGAGCAACCTGGACAACGCTGATCGATGCCGATGGCGCCATTGCTGCGCAGGTGCCGGTCAATGCCGCCCCGCTCACCCTGCTTCTTGACGCAAACGGCGTCGTGCTTGACTACCGCGTCGGTCCGTTCACCAGCGTTGCAGAGATCGCCGAATTCGCCGACGGGCCGTAGGCGGGCGTGCCCCGATACGGGGTTGATGTGGTGTTGGTTGCGGGGGATGGATTCGAACCACCGACCTTCGGGTTATGAGCCCGACGAGCTGCCACTGCTCCACCCCGCTCGCGAAGTATCGGCAGCGCGGGGCAAACCGTCAAATGCGCAGCTTATTCCCCGTATTCAACTGGGAGCCCCGCGGCCTCCCAGTCGGTGATGCCGCCCGCGAGGTTCGCGACGTTCGTGCGACCAGCGGTGCGCAGCGCCAGTGCCGCCTGACCTGAACGGCCACCGGAGCGGCACTGCATGATCAGCGCCCGACCCTCAGGAATCTCGCCCTGACGTGCCACAAATTGTGAGAGCGGAATCAGCAGTGCGCCAGGAATGTGCACCTCGTTCCACTCCGACTCTTCGCGAACATCAATGAGGAGTGGGGCATCGGGGCCGGCGAGGAGTGCCGCCGCCTCTGCGGGGGCGAGTGTCAGCGGGAGGTCGGTCACTACCGCTCGCCCTCTGCCTGCGCAGCGAGGCGGCGCAGGAACTCGGCGACCGGCAGGCGCGAGCCGTAGCCGTCGCCCATGTTGTGGGCGAAGAGCACCTCGTCGCCATCCCCCTCCTCCCAGCAGAGGAGGAACTGGTGGCCGAAGGCGATCGCTGGAAAGTCGACGAGGCCACGATCAATGTCGCGCAGTTCCACGCCACGGCCAGTGATTCGGTCAACGCTCGCCTGCATCTGATCGACTGCGGCCCGAATGCGCATCTCAAGTACGGAGCTACTAGCGAGGGCGTCGCGGAGGGCGGGGTCAAGATCGGCGGGCTGCAGCTGATTCTGATCGGCCCCACCTGGCAGTGCGCCCATGCGCTCGAGGCGGCGGAGTCGCAGGAGGTCGTCCTTCATGCGCTCCAGTTCGATGCGCTGGTCGCGAAGGAGGGCGATGACTGGGCGCAGCCCGGCCAACTCCTTCGTCGCTGCGTCAATCGTCCATGAGCGCCTCATGGGGCTATTCTCCCACGCCCAGGGCTCGTAACGCGGCCCGCCGTGGGAGAATCTGCGCGGGCCGGTAGCTCAGCGGTAGAGCAGGGGTCTTTTAAACCCTTGGTCGCGGGTTCGAACCCCGCTCGGCTCACCAGACTCTTGGCGCGCGGTTAGCGGCTGCGCAGCTTCCCAACGCCGAAGAAGATTAGTGCAACGACGTACCCACCAATGATCACCTCGCCCATCAGCGTGAGCACAAACGGGTAGCCGTACTCAATGACGTCAAAGAACGGGTACGGATAGACCGACGCGTACGCGCCGTGCGCCAGCGTGTAGACCAGGTAGCCAATCGGAATGATGAAGACGCGGAACGTATCGCCGAATGGGAAGCGACCACGCGGCCCAGCAATCCCCCAGACGAGAATCGTAATGATCGGAGTCAAGTAGTGCTCGAAGAGATTCGAGATAACGTACGGACCCTGTGGGTTTGCTGATCCGGCGAGCAAAAGGTGGTAGAGCACCATCGTCATCGTGATCATGAGGAGGCCGGTGTTGCGAAGCCAATCAAAGGCACGACCAACCCGTTGTGGATTGCGGTAGAGCAACGTCAACGTCACCGCCACCAGAAGGTTCGACCACGTGGTGAAATATCCATGCGAATCAAATACACGTCCAATCGCACCCGCCAGCCCATCGGCACTGCCGCCGAACATGTGCGAACTGGGTTCATAGCGCCCATCCGGCGGCACGAGCTGCAAAATGTTGGTGACCTCAGCCACGAGGTAGCCGAACCAGGCAGCAAGAGCGTTGATACCAAAGAGGCGCTTTGCGGTTGCTGTGTTCATGGTTCCTCCCACTTCACACCCGGGCAGGTGTTTCGCGGAAGTATAGGGCGGCGGCTGGTCGGATTAGCGGGCGGATGCGCCCTTTCGACCGAGCTTGGCGCCAACCCATGCGCGGAAGCGCTCACGCTGGCCGTATGCGACCGCAGCGCCGAGCATGATCACGAAGTTGAGTGTCCACGCTCCGGCGGCGGAGAGGAAGCCAATCTGCTGACCAACTTCACCCTGGAGCGCGAGTCCCGGCACCGTCAGACCGAAGAGGCCAGCACGGAAGACCGGGGCCTTTGGCGATGTTCCAGCGGAGAGCGCGCCCGAGTTGTACGCGCCAGCGGAATCTGCACCGCCGAGTAGGAGCACGTGTGCGCCGATCACGACGCCGCTCGCGCCGACACGCGCGCCGTCGGCCGGGAGGTTGCTCAGCTCAACAGCGGTCCACTTGGCGATACCCGTTGCGGCGGCTGGCGCTGCCCAAAGCACGCTTGTTGTCGCTACTCCATCGATCGTGCCGCCCGCGACATAGAGGGTGCCGTTGGCACTCCACAGCGCAGCGCCGTCGCGTGGGGTTGGCAGGTTGCCATCGCCCGCCGTGCCTTCCCAGCGGAAGATCGTGCCGAGCTCAGCATCACCTTGATCAGGATTTGCAACTGGTGCGCTGTGGCCGTCACTCGTTGGAGCAACGGCAATGTCGCCGCGAAGCGCTGCTGCGGCAGGTCCGCTCGCATCTTTGCCACCCCAGACGTAAATCGAATCGCCAACAACCGCTGCGGCGGCAAAGCTACGCGGTTCCGGAAGATCCATGAAGGATGCCCACGGCTCAAGTTCGCCGTTGGCGCCGAGCTTCGCCTTCCAGACGGTGGTGGTTGGTGAACGGTCGGTCCCCTCGCCACCAATCACCACAATGCCGTCTGAGACGACGGTGACCGCTGCGCCTGATCGTGCGGCTGGCAACTCCAGTGCGTCGAGTCGCTCCCATGCAGTGATGAGCCCAGTTGTTGCGTCAGGTGTTCCAACGTAGACCGATGCGGTGGCAGGTGTGGTGTCTGATGCGCCACCAATGACGTACGCCTTGCCGGCGAAGAATGCGACACCGGCATGGGAGCGCGCCTCAGGGAGTGGCGTGCCTGTGGACCAGGTGCCTAGACCCGCGGCATCGATCTTTGCAACGGAGACGTTTGTCGTGGCCAGACGAGTTGCGGTGCCGCTGGTGCCGCCGATGTAATAGAGGTGCGCGCCAGCCTGCAGCAGCGAGCCATCAACGCCATCGCCTGGCAGGTCTGCCTCGGTGGCGCTCTTCCATGGGATCAGCGCGCCGGCGGGGGCTGGGCACGGGAGCCCCTCATTCTCTGCAGGGCAGATGTTCACGAGCGAGGCCATGTTGAGGCCGAGCTCAACAGTTGGCGAGACGGTGAGGTAGTAGGCGCGGTCTGGGATGTAGCCGAGCATCAAGATGATTACGAGCGTCCAGAGCACCGAGCGCACCCCAGCCCAACCCCAACCGTCGGCATCGAGCAGGCCGAAGAGCACGCGACGCGGCGCAACGGCTCCTGGGCCGATGGCGCGTGGATCGCTGCTGCCGCTCATCACTTCACCGTCAACGTGCCGGCCATGTTTGGATGCACGGTGCAAATGAATGCATAGGTGCCCGCGTCAAGCGCTGGTACTGAGTACGTACGCGTCGCAACCCCTGGGAAGATCTCCCCCTGCCAAATCTCCGCACCCACATCGTTCGCGTCACCCTCGTGAATCGCGACGTTGTGCGGGACACCTTCGTTCTTGTTGTTAAAGAGAATTGAGAAGGCGACACCCGCAACGACCTCGAGCGCGCTTTGTTCAAACGCGACAGGATTCACCGCACTGAGCTCATAGGTCTCACCCATGCCGCCAGATGGCATCGGGGTGGCGCTCCCCGTCGGGGTCGGCGATACGGCGAAGGCATCCTTCCAGCAGGCTGGTACGGGCGTTGCATCGGCCGCTGGGGCATATGCAATATCGCGCCAGCCGGTCACTTCAATCATCTCGCCTGTCTTCGGGTCGCGCACTTCGACGACGTCGTCGGTGGTGGCACGCAGCCAGTCGATCAGCTCTTCAATTTCGCGGTAGTTCAGCGGGCCACCATTCGTGTCAGCCCAGACGCCCATCAGTGAATTTGCATCGCCACAGATGTAGCGACCACCAACGGTGAGGACGTTCATGAGGTACTGCGGTGTGAGGTGGGCGAGCAACTTCCCCTGGTCGTTGAGTACCGGCCCGATGCCACCCTTCCCCTGCTCGCCGTGGCAGCGGGCGCAGTTCGCCTCGTACAAGTTGTAGCCGCGCTTCACGCTCTCGAGGTACTGCTCGTGCTTCGCGGCGTCGAGTCGCGATGAGCCGGTGACACCAGGGAGCCCCTGGTCGTAGAAGGCGTAGACGATGACAAAGAGGGTGACGATGGCGATACCGAGGAGCGCCGCCATGCGCGAGGAGCCGCTCTGGTTGACGATCTTGGCGGCACGCTCTGCGGTGAGGCCGTGGGTTTGAATCTGGCTTGGGCTCGAGAGGCGCGGCACAGGCGTGCTCGCCTTCTCGCTCGGTACTGGGAGCTGCTGCTCGTCGCTCATCAGGTGCACCCTGTGGCGGCGCGTGGCGCCTCAATCCCTGGTGCGCCGATAGCAAGCGGTACGGTGCCAAGGTTGATCTTGCCGGTGTCGAGGGTGAGAACGCCATCGTTGTCGACTGACACCGAGAATCGGTCCATGCCGCGGTCGGCTGGGCCCAGCCCCTGCGCCTTGGTACCGAGTCGGTCGTAGCGGCTGCCGTGGCAGGCGCACTCAAGCCAATACGTCTTGATGCACGGGTTCGGCTTGCAGCCAAGATGCGGGCAGCGCTGATAGAGCGCGCGAACATTCACTGCTGCACCATCACCCGTTGCATCTTCGCCAGGCACAAACTCCTGGCGATTCGGGTCCACCAACATGATGAAGGCGCGCGCATCTTGTACGTAGGCTGGGTAGCCCTCAGCAATCGGGAGCCCGGCGTTAGCGTCGACCAGCGACTTCAAGGTGCCGATACGAATCTTGCCGCCGAAGCCACCCTCAAGGTTTGGCCAGAGGAACCCGAGTGTGCCTGCGGTCACTTCGAGCAACCAGAGCCCAAAGCCTGCACCGATCGTGGTTCGCAGAAGACGACGACGCGAAATCCCCTGCACCTCTTCGTGGCGCAGCGCCTTAATCGTTTGCGCGGTGAGGGCCTTCGGCTTGTCGCTCGGCTCAACGCTGTAATGGCTCACTGCGTTCCTCCGATCACAAGCTAAAGAAGAAGCCGCTGGACCACGGCAGGACGAATGCGTACCCAGGGCCGCGGAAGAAGATGCCGATGAAGGTCACGGTGAGTCCGAGCGCCCAGAGCACGGAGAAGAGGGTGACCTCAAGCTTGCGATCTGATGGCTTCGTGCTGTGCAGGTTGCGGCGATCGAGATACGGAATGAGTGCCGAGCCAACGAGCACGGCGGCTGGCGTCAGCGCACCGGCAACGGTTGGGTGGAAGTAGGCGAGCAACTCCTGAAGGCCCAAGAAGTACCACGGCGCCTTCGCCACTGCTGGCGTGACGTTCGGGTTCGCAAGCTCTTCGAGTGGTGCATTAATGAAGAGGCCGAGCAGGAGGAGGAAGATGCTCATCGCTACCGCCGACAAGAACTCGATCGTCAGCAGGTGCGGCCAGGTCATGACCGTGTCATCCGGCTCTTTCTGAACGCGCACAACGGCGTCTTGCTTGACGAGGGCGAGGAGTCGATATGGGCGCGCCGCCATCGGCACGCGCTGCTTGTCGATCTCCGTCTGGCGCGACGGATCTACTGGCAGGGAGCTCGCTGGGCGCTGCTCGTCACTCATAGATCACAGTGGTCCGCTGATGCCGCCGTCCTTGCGGATCCGCCAGAAGTGGACCGCGAGGAAGACTGCCGCCAAGAGTGGGAAGACCATCACGTGGAGCACGTAGAAGCGCAGCAGCGTGTTCTGCCCAACTTCGAGGCCACCGAGCAAGAGCAACTTCGATGGGGTGTTCAAGAGCGGCGCGTAGCCGGCCATGTTCGAGCCGATGGTGATCGCCCAGTAGGCGATCTGGTCCCATGGCAGCAGGTAGCCGGTGAAGCTGAGCATCAACGTAAGGAAGAGCAGGATCACGCCAACGACCCAGTTGAATTCGCGTGGCGGCTTGTAGGCGCCGTGATAGAAGACGCGCATCATGTGCAAGAAGACGAAGAAGACCATGAGGTGCGCGCCCCATCGGTGAATGTTGCGCGTGATCTGTCCGAATGGAATCAGCGTTTGAATCTTGAGAATGTCGGAGTAGGCCTGCGTTGCCGAAGGGGCGTAGAAGAACATCAGGTAGACGCCCGTGACGGTGAGGACGAGGAAGAGGAAGAAGCTCAAGCCGCCGAGGCAGAAGGTGTAGGCGAACTTCACCGCGTGCTGGCGAACCCGCACTGGGTGGAGGTGGAGGAAGACGTTGTTCATCACCGCATAGGCGCGGCTGCGCTCGTCGTTCGGATAGGAGTTGCGGAAGATAGAGCGCCAGGCTGCTGACCTGCGGACCGCCTGATCGACCCTCGCCAGTAGGCTCACTGTGCCCCTCCCGCTACGCCGGCAACACCGGCCAACTGTCCATCTCGGTAGGACTCCTTATAGAGGCGTCCGTCCGAGCTGATCTCTTGTAGTTCGAACCGCTCCATCGTAATGGCGTCGAAGGGACAGCGCTTTACGCAGAGGGCGCAGCGGATGCAGCGCTCCTCGTCCAGGAGCATCGCCCCGCCGTTCTCCCAGCCGTAGGCCTCGGAAAGCTCGGGGAGGGCGCCCTCAGACTTGAGCTGGTTGATGTCCACCATATGGATGACCCCCTCGGGGCAGACGTCGGCGCAGGCGCCACAAAGGACGCAGCGCATCGGGTCAAACCAGATGTTGTAGTTGCACATGAGGCAGCGGGTGCTCTCCGCAACCGCCTGTTGGGCCCCGTAACCGAGCTCAACCTGGGTGGTGAAGTTCTCTACTGGGTCCCCAGAGGGAAGGCGTGCCGCCAGTGGCAGCACAGGAATGTGCTGGCGCGGGATGCGGTCGTAGAACTCGGGCATCTCGTGGCGCCAGGAGCTGGTGATCTTCACGTTGGCGTCGACGGTGATCTCGGCCTGCCCGTCGAGGTAGCGGTCGATGGCGTAGGCGCACTTCTTGGCGTGACCCGCCGCCTCGATCATGGTGGCTGGGCCAGTGACGAAGTCACCGCATGCCCAGACGCCCTTGATGTTGGTGGCGTAGGTGGCAGGGTCAACCTTGACGCGACCGCGCGCCACTTCGAAGGTGCTCTCTACTGGAAGGAAGCCGAGCTCGGCGGCCTGCGACACCGCTGGGATCACGGTGTCGGCAGGAAGAATGAATTCGGAGCCTTCAATTGGTACTGGGCTGCGGCGACCCGATGCGTCTGGCTCGCCGAGGCGATTCTTGATCATGCGCACACCGGTGATGTTGCCGTTCTCGCCGATCAGTTCGAGTGGCGAGACGAGGAAGTCCATGCGCACACCTTCGCGCTCCGTCTCGCCGAGCTCCTCTTCGTCGACGACAAGTTCGGATCGTGTGCGGCGATAGGCGATGGTGACGCGCTCGGCGCCATGACGGAGAGATGTGCGCGAGCAGTCCATGGCGGTGTAACCACCACCGATGACGACGACATCCTTGCCAACACTTAGCGGCTTGCCGAGGTTGGCATCTTTCATGAAGTCCACGCCGTAGACGAGACCGTTCAAGTCGGCGCCCGGAATGTCGAGGGCAACGGCGTTCATCGCGCCGGCGCAAATGGCAATTGCGTTGTACTGCTGCTGCAACTGCTCGAAGGTGATGTCGCGACCAACCTCGGTGTTGTAGACGAACTTCACGCCGAGTCGCTCGATGAGGCGCACGTCGGTCTCAATCGCTTCGCGCGGAAGTCGGAAGGCGGGAACGCCGATGAGCATCGTGCCGCCGCCGTACGGGAGACTGTCGTAGACGGTGACCTGGTAGCCCTTCACGGCGAGCTCGCGTGCAACCGAAAGACCAGCAGGGCCGGCGCCGATCACGGCGACACTCTCGGCACGAGGTGTGATCTCTGGCGCAACATCAGGGATGCCCGACGCAGCGTGCCACTCCACAAGGAAGCGCTTCATCGCGCGAATCGCGAGTGGTCGATCGATGTCGCCGCGGCGGCAGGCGCGCTCACACGGCGCGGAGCAGACGTACGAGCACATGGCGGCAATGGGGTTTGGCTCGCGGGAGAGGAGGTAGCCCTCTTCAAAGCGACCCTCGGCGGCAAGATTGAGGTAGCCGCGGCAGTTGGTGCCGACAGGGCAGGCCTCTTGGCACTCGATGTTGCACTGAAGCCAGGAGGCGTCTACCGGCTGGACCAGGAAGTCCTGCGTTTCAAGCGTCACAGTGAGCCTTTCGGTGTTGCCGTGGGTCATTGCTTGCAGGGTCAAGGGTAGCAGGGGCTCTCGTGGAGCGTGCTCAACGGGATTGTTGCAATCTGGTCACTTTTCCTTGTGCGGAACGTGAATCTCTGCCAGAATCGCCGCCTAAGGCGGTGCCGGCGTCCCCCCAAAGGCACCGCCTTTTATCCCCTCTGGCTGGTGATCTCCGCGAGGACCTCTGCCGCATGCCCGGTTGGGGTCACGCTCTCCCAAACCTTCGCCACCTGCCCCGCAGGGTTGATCAGGAAGGTGACGCGATGGGTGCTCATGAAGCTCTTCCCCATCATCTGCTTCTCGCCCCAGACCCCGTAGGCCTCGGCGACCTGATGGTCGAGATCGGAGAGGATCGGGAAGTTCAGCGAGAACTTGTCACGGAAGGCCGCCTTGCTCGACTGGTCGTCGGGGCTCACCCCCCAGACAATTGCCCCCGCCTCCTGCAGGGCCGTCTCTGAATCACGGAACTCGCAGGCCTCAATGGTGCAACCAGGGGTGTCGTCCTTTGGATAGAAGTAGAGGACGAGCCACTTACCGCGTGCAGCAAGGGTGCTGTGCTCGCTGCCAGCTGCGTCGCGCATGCTGAACGCGGGAGCCTCGCTACCAACAGGCGGGAACGATTTAAATGGACTCATGCGCCGAGTATAGCCTCGGTGACCGCCCGCGCAACGGAGATGAGCAGTCCGCCTGCGCTGAGGCTCACGATGAGGAGATCGGCGCGACCGAAGCGCGACGGGCGACGACGCGTTGGTGGCCGCTCACGCGTCGGTAGTCGAACACCACGAACCTCAAGGGCGATGGCCAGCTGTGGCACCGCACGAATCACCGAATCAAACATGTCGGCGAGCAGCAGCGGATCTGCACCACGTCGGGCTAGCCGGCGAATCGCTCGACGCTCTCGCGCCTCATCGCGCAGCGTTGGAATGCGCGCGGCGGTAGCGAGCAGCGCCATCGTTGGCGCAAAGGGTGCGCGCAGTCTTTCGATGAACGCATCGGCCATGCGCAACGGCTCAAATGGTCGGAGCAGTACGAGGCTACCAGCAGCGAAGGCGAGGAGTCGCGTGCCAGCACCGACCGCCTCTTCAACCGATGCGCCACCAAACAGATTGGCGAGCACGATGCCGGCAAGCGCTGGCGTCAGCGCCAAGGCGAGCCGCAGCGTCGCGAGAATCTGCACGCCAGAGACCCATGCCACCACGAGCACTGGGAGTGCAATCGTCGCTTGCGCCACCGGTGTTGCGGGGCTCGCAATCGAGAGGGCAAACCAGAAGAGGGCGAGGCCGAGGCGCGTGAGTGGATTGGCTGTACCGATCAGCCGTCGGCCAAGTTCTGGTGAGAGGAGCCGCTCGGCACTCTCGGCCACACGCGCCGCTGGCGCTGGCAGGAGCGCGGCAAGGCCACCATCGCTCAGTTCAATGCTGGTCCCTGTCTCCTCGGGGTGGCGCACTCGGCGAAGCGGCCGTGCATCTGGTTGGCTCAGCGCACTCAGTCGTGGGTCGTGCGTGGCAATCAGCACAGCGGTCGTGCCGAGCAGCTCTCGATCGCTGAGAAGCTCGCAGAGTGCCGCCACGCGCACATCGTCAAGGCCGCCGCTCGGCTCGTCGAGCAAGAGGAGATCTGGGGCTGCCGCAAGCGTCACAACGATCGCAAGTCGGCGACGCTCGCCATCGGAGAGTCGCCCCGGCGATGCATCAATTAGATGTGTGACGTCAAGGCGCTGCGCCAGCACCTCGGAGCGCGCTGCGTCGCTCGGTGCAATGAGCGCACGAGCTGGTCGAGCGCCAAGGAGGAGCCCCGGGTCTTGCGGTGCAAACCTGACCCGCAGATCAGGTGCGGCGATGCGTTCGCCCGTATCGAGTGGGAGTGTTCCCGCAACGAGATGCAGCAGCGTTGATTTACCGCTCCCCGTGTCACCGGTGAGTAGCGTTGTGACGCCGCGCATCACAGCAAGGCTCGATGGCCCAACGGTGCGGTGTGCTGCTGTGGCTCGCACCAGCTGCACGATCGGTGCACCGCCAGCTTCGGCACTGTGCATCTCGCGCCATGCGGGTGCGGCTACAGGCGCCACACCTGTTGCCACAACCGTGCCGCCATCAAGGCGTAGGTGCTGCGCTGTTGCAGAGTTCAGCAGCAAGAGGTCATGCGCTGCGATCACGCGTGTTGCGCCGCTCTCGCGGAGCGTCGATCCCAAGCGTTCTGCTGAACGCGCATCGAGGCCGCCGAGCGGCTCGTCGGCGATCAACAGATCAGGTGCTGCAACAAGGGCGACCAGCGCCGCCGCCGACGCCCGTTCACCGCCACTGAAGGTGCTCAGGCTGCGCTCCATGAGAGCGAGGTCGACCGCCGTGTCACGAGCGCATCGCTCAATCTGTGAGCGCATCCCGTCGGTGGGAACACATCGCGACTCAAGCGGCAGCGCCGCATCATCTAAGAGGAGTGGCAGCGCGTAGGTGGGGGCGGGACCAGCCGCTACGTACCCGAGGCGTGCGCTCAACTCTCGCGGGATCCCCGACTCCGTTGCGGCGGCGGCAACGAGATCCACTCCCCCAACCACCAGCCTGCCCCGCAGCTCCCCTGGCAGCACCGTGCCGAGCAGCCCAGCGATCGCGCGCAAGAGGGTGCTCTTCCCAGCACCTGACGGCCCGCTGATAAGGAGCAGCCCACCAGCGGGAACGCTGATGGAGACTCCGCGCAGGTCGAGCGTGAGGCGATCTGAACCGGCCGGACGCCAGGTGAGATCAGCAATCTCTATTGAGAGCGACGGCACGCCGCTAGGCCCCGATCAGGTCGAGCGCACCGCTCCGTCGAAGCGCCGCGCGCAAGGCCAGCGCACCGAGGCCGCCGATGATCGCCGAACTTGCCACCATCGCCGCCACCAGCGCAGCCGCGAATGAGGTGCTGACGTCGGGGAAGTAGAGCGGCAGATCGTGGAGTGCCATGCCAACCCCTGAAAGCGCACCGGCGACGAGCGCCACGCGCCAGCCAGCGACGCGATAGCCCACGGCGGCGAAGGCGAGCTCGGCGCCGATCCCTTGTGCCGCGCCAGAGAAGATCGCGTCGACCGACCACTGACTCGCGAGTAAGAATGAGACGGAGGCGGCGATCATCTCGCCAGCGAGTGCCGCGCCTGGTCGGCGCACGATCAGTCCGGCGAGTGGCCCTGCAATCACCCACGTGCCAGCGAACAACAGGTACTGCAGCGGTAGAACAGCGGCGAAGAGTGGTGATGCGGCACCCCACACAAGATTCCATCCGGCGAAGAGCACACCCGAGGCGATGCCGATCGTTGCCACGGTGACGAGATCCATTAGTCCCCACGAACGCTTCATGCTGCGCCTCCCCCTTCGCTCACTAACACGGCGCCGTTGTGGGCCGTGATGATTGACTCTGCGGCGGTTGCCACATTAGAAATGCCGCGCGTGCTGCCAGCAACGAGGACTGCAGCATCAAGCGGCCAGCGAACACCCGTCGCAGAGACGGTTGCATCGCCACCCCATGGCGTAATCGAAATGATGCGACCAGGTGTTCCGCGCAAGCTGAGTGCTGCGCCACTCCGAAGCAGTTGCGTCCGCGTCTGCTCATCAAGAATCACAACGTTTGCAGCGCCACCGCGTGGATGCGACAAGAGTGCAAGGGTGCCGATGGCGTGGTCGCTGCGACCACCCCAGGTGCAGAGGAGCGCGATCTCAGTGGCGCCAGCATCGAGTGCCGCAAGGAGTGCGAGCTCGGTGTCGGTCGCATCTTTATTGGTCGGGAAGCGCGAAACGGAAACTCCCGCCGCCTCGAGCTCATCGGCATCAGCGGCGCTGAGTGAATCAAAATCTCCGACAACCTGGTGCAGCGGTAGGCCGAGCGGAGCCGCGTGTCGGGCGCCGCCATCAGCAGCGACGACAAGTGAAGCAGAGCGCCATCCGGGCCAGTGCGCGTCGAGCAGCGCCGGGTCGGGTCGATCACCCCCCGCAAGAATCAACGCGCGCACAGATACCTCGCTCTCTATCGCGCGGGGTACACCTGCGTCCTCCCTTCGCCGGCATGACCCGGATCAGGTTCGTAGGGTTCGCGGACCTTCCGCATCTCAGCGCCCGATGGCGCTCCCCTGTCGCGATGCAGTCAGTCTAGCGCTTTGCTCCGTCGAGAAGTGCGGCAACCCAGGCGGCAACCGATGGAGCGTGCTCGTGCGCATCCACTCCGTAGAAGTCGTCGGGGTGGAAGAAGGGCGAGTGAATGCCAACAGCATGAACACCTGCGGCGCGTGCCATGCGCACGTCATCGAGGGTGTCGCCGAGGTAGGCCGTTTCGGCGGGCGTGGTCGCGTGGCCGAGCGCGGCGAGCCCGCGTCGCAGTGGCGCAGGGTCGGGCTTCTGCTCGACCGCGTCATCGCCGTAGACCGCCGAGCCGATCAGGTCAGCGACACCAGTGCGGCGGAGCTGCCCGGAGACAACCTTGCGATCGCCCGCAGTGACGATGCCGAGTGGGATCCCCGCGGCAACCAGTCGCTCCAACGCCGGGTATGCACCGGGGAGAAGCTCCGCGCCATGCCCCTTATAGGCACCGTGCCAGACGCTGGCCGCTCCCTCGACAAGGTGCTCGGGGACGCCGAGGGCGGCATACATGCGGCGCCAGTTCGGTGAGAAGGCGGCCCCATACCGTTCGCGAGTGAGGGGTGGGAGGCCGAAGGACTTCATCACCTCAACGTTCGCCTCGTAGACATGCTCGGTCGTATCAATAAGGGTCCCATCCCAGTCGAACAACACGGCCTTCATGGCCTAAGCGTACGTCGCGCCTAGAATCGCTGGGTGAACGAACGTGCGAGCGCCCCCATCCCAACCGGAGCCGGCGAGCCGAAGAGTCGCATCAGCGACTTCCCGGGCGGCCTGCGCGTTCGCGCCACCTGGGGGAGCAGCGGCCAAGCCGCCGCGGTCTTCGCCCTCTCCGAAGTTGGCGCCACCCTTGTGGACCATGGCGCACTCGGCGCCGGCGCCGAAGGTGATCCCGATCGACTCTGCCGCATGGAGCTGCGCGTGGAGACGCCGGGCGGCGCTTGGGCGGTACGACTCGCCACCGTCATCTACGACGAGCCGCGCGCGATCCACTGGGATGATGCTCAACTCTTTGTCGTCGGCTACGGCTTCACTGTGTATGCGTTTGGTGCGCGCACCGGCGCACTCGCCTGGAGCCATCAGACCGGCACTCCCGTTGTTGAACTGATCGCCTCGCCACGCTTTGGTCATGTGATCGTGCAGAGCGAAGTTGAGACCTGGGCGATTCGTGGCGACGGCGAGGTGCGCTGGCGACTCGCACATAGTGATGTTGTTGGAGCAGCTGAACTGATCGGCGGTCGACTCATCGTCACCAGCATCAACGGTGATGTGCAGGCGATTGATCCTGACACCGGGAAGCAAGGCTCATGAACCCCGTCGTGATCGTTGGTGCCGCGCTGATCCTTTTCGGACTGCTTCTCTCGCGTCGTACCGATGCGCGGACACGCGCCGGGCAACTTCTTGCCGGACTCTCGCCGATCTCGCCGACTGATGCGCTGAAGCTCGCCGCACTGCGTGGCGATGCGGCGCCGTATCTCGCCATCAAGGGGAGCATTGATGCGCCAGAGATCTTTGAAGACGAGAACCACCGGCCGCTCGTCTATCGCCGCGAGCGCGTCTCCATCGCCGACGAGGGTGGCTGGCGCGTGATTGATACCGCCGAACGCAGCCTCCCCTTTGTGGTGAGTGATCCGAGTAGCTCGATCAGCATCGCCACCGCCGATCTTGCCGATGGGCTTGTAGTGGTGGAGCGGCGCTGGGAGGGGAGCGTCGCGGAGCTGCATGTCGCTGGTCGCGAATATCAGAGCCCGGAGACCGCAGCACTTGTGGCCGCACTCGCAGTGAGTGATCCGACGCGCGGTGCGCGGGTGGGCTTGGAGCAGATCAGCAACCTCGATCGCGCGACTGCAGCGGGGCAACTGATTGATGGCGAACTACGGGCCGGAGCGGGGCGGCCACTCGTCGTGACCACGCTCGAGCGCGCCGAGGCGCTGCGACTCCTCGGCACCGAGGAGCGTGGGCGACTCGCCAGCAGCACGCTCGCACTCGGCCTACTCGCACTCGGCCTACTCCTCCTGATCGGGGGCGCCGCCCTTGCGCTCGCCTCCCCTGCACTCGGTGCCGACGCAGTGAGCCCCTCTCCCACGCCGACCCCAAATCCGGAGTCTGGCGACGCACGAAACGGCGGAGTTGGCGTTGGTCCTGGCGGACTGCTCGGCCTCGTCGTGATGTTCGCTCTCCCCCTCCTCTTCGCCGTGATCGTGGTGCTGCTGACGCGACTCGTCACTCGCCAGCGCCGCTAACCCAGTACGATCGCGCCATGACCACCAAGCCGTACGACGTCAACGCAATCCGCGCGCGATTCCCTTCGCTCGCGAACACCCTCCCTGATGGTCGACAGCTCAGCTTCCTCGACGGCCCCGCCGGCACACAGGTGCCCCAGGCGGTCATCGACGCGTATCGCGACTTCTTCTTGCATGCCAATGCCAACTCCGGTGGTGCCTTCATCACCTCTCAGCGCCAGCAGCAGGTGGAAGACGACGCGCACCGCGCCGCCGAAGATCTACTGAATGCACCAAAGGAGACGGTGAAGTTCGGCGCGAACATGTCGACGCTCAACTTCCAGCTCTCACGATCGCTCGCGAAGAGCCTGAAGCCGGGCGACGAGGTGATCGTCTCGCAGCTCGATCACGACGCGAACTACAGCCCGTGGCTCTGGCTCGCTGAGGACTTCGGCCTCACGCTGAAGGTCATTCCGATCCGCACGAGCGATGCCACCCTCGACATTGAGGCGTATGCCGCACTTCGCTCACCGCGCACCAAGATCGTTGCGGTCGGCATGTCGTCGAATGCCGTTGGCACCATCAACCCGTCAAAGGAGATTGTCCGCCTCGCCCACGAGGCCGGCGCGCTCACGGTGCTCGACGCGGTCTGTTCCGCGCCGCACTACCCGATTGATGTGCAGGC
>CAMAXG010000028.1 GCA_945862225.1 Thermoflexus hugenholtzii JAD2
TCAGGGGGTATGGCAGAACATGTCGGGCATAGCTACACAAAAGACCGCAAGGTCCTCCTTAATCGCTTGCGGCGACTTGAGGGACAGGTGCGCGGCATTGCGCGCATGGTCGACCGCGAGGAGTACTGCGTCGACATCTTGCAGCAGACGGCCGCGCTGCGCGCCGCCGTCGATGCGCTCGGCCTCCTGATCCTTGAAGACCACATTCGCGGTTGCATGAAAGATGCCGCCGAGAAGGGCGACGCCGAGAAATCCATTGAAGAGGTGCTCGACGTCGTGCGTCGCTCCATGGGCCGACCGGCACGCAGTGCCACGCCAAAGAGCGGAGCGAGCGACTGAACTCCAACACAACGCCCCCAGAACGCGTACCACTCCCTACTGATCCGAGTGCGCTGCCGCCAACCGAACGCGAAACGCTCGACGAGCTTGCGCGCCAACTTTCTGCAGCCTCACTTCCTGAGCTCTCTGCTGCCGAGACTGCAATCATCACTGCGCACTTGCGACTGCTGGATGCATGGAACCCGGCAATCAACCTTACGCGCGTCAGCGATCCACTTGAGCGCGCGACGCGGCATCTCCTTGATTCACTCGTAGCTGCGCCGCACATTGAGCGACTCCTGCCGAACGGCGGAAAGATTGCTGACCTTGGCTCTGGTGGTGGATTCCCTGGCGTGCCACTAGCAGCGCGTCTCCTTTCGCTTCACGACGGTCTTTCAATGACGCTGATTGAATCAATTGGCAAGAAGGTGCGATTTCTTGAAGCGGTCACCGCAGCAAGCGGACTTGCGCCGCGCCTGCGTGTCGCTCATGCGCGTGCCGAAGATCTCGCACAAGGCGGAGGCGTACGTTTTGATGTGATCACGGCCCGTGCTGTCGCACCATTGGGTGAACTCATTCGACTGGCTGCTCCGCTCCTGACGCCAACGGGCTCGCTGCTTGCGTGGAAGCGTGCGAGTGACGAGTGGGGTGTAGAGCTAGGCGCCGCCTCTTCCTTCATCGGGACGAGCGCGATTGAAGTGATCCCGGTGGGCGCTTCCGCCCTCGATGGGGCGCTCCTTGTGCGCGTCACTCCGCATGAATCGGAGCGGGTGCGGGCGCGGGTATAGGATTAGGGGAATAGATAGCCCTTTAGGGACTCCTAAATTGACGGGAAAGGTGCAGTGAGCCGCGATGACCTCTGACCAGCAGAAGGGGAAGCCCGACTGGCACCACAACGACAGCGGTGAGGAGCTCTTTGTTGAGCCTTCACCTGATCACCTTGTTGCATCCGCGGCGGGAAGTGCCCCAATTCATGACCTAGGGAAGGCGACGACTGCCGCGAGGCGCTTCATTCTCGGTCGGCCGATCTCGAATGCGGAAGAGGGTGAGGAGCGCCTCAGTAAGACCCTCGCGCTACCGATCTTCTCCTCAGACGCGATCTCGTCGAGCGCCTACGCGAGCGAGGAGATCTTGATCGTGCTCGCCTCTGCAGGCGCCTCCTATCTGGCGTTCGGTCCGGTCATCGCGCTGGCCGTCGGCCTCCTTCTTGCGATCGTCGCGCTCAGCTATCGACAGGTCTGCTTCGGGTTCCCGAAGGGTGGTGGCGCATACGCCGTTGCCAAGAGCACGCTCGGCACTGGCCCCGCGCTCATTGCTGCATCCAGTCTTGTTATTGACTATGTGCTCACAGCGGCCGTCAGCACCGCGGCCGGCGTTGCGGCCATCACCTCAGCGCTTCCTGAGCTTTCACCGTTCCGCGTTGAGCTTGCAATTGGAGCGCTCGTTCTTCTCGTCCTTGCCAATCTTCGAGGCCTGCGCGAGTCAGGAAAGCTGTTCGCCATTCCAACGTACCTCTTTGTGTTTGGTGCGCTGGCGGTCATCGCTGTTGGGCTAATCCGCATTGCACTGGGCGACCCCGCTGTCAATTGGAGTGAGGGGGTCACCGTCATTCCGCACAGCGAAATGCAGTTGATTCTGCCGTTCCTGCTGCTCAAGGCATTTGCCTACGGTTCCGTTGCCCTGACGGGAACAGAGGCGATCTCCGACGGCGTCTCCGCATTCAAGAAGCCGGAGGCGAAGAACGCCGCAAACACCATGAGCATCATGTCGGTTCTGCTCGCGACAATCTTCTTCGGCATCTCTCTACTCGCGTTCGCATTTGGCAAGGTTCCGCAAGAGGTTGGTGGAGAAACGCTGATGTCACAAATTGCTCGGGCCTCATTTGGCGACGGGATCTTCTACGTGGTCTATCAGATCGCTACGACTGGCATCCTGCTCCTTGCCGCAAACACCGGATTTAACGGCGGGCCGCAGCTTGCACGAATCTTGGCTCGAGACGGATTCTTGCCGCGCCAGGTTGGGCAGCGAAGCGACCGACTTGCATACGCTGGTGGGATTCTTACGATTGCTGCGGGCGCTGTGATCTTCCTTCTCGCAACAGGCGCGCTGGTCACCCTTTTGATTCCTGCCTATGCAATCGGTGTCTTCCTTGGATTCACGATTAGCCAAACGGGCATGGTCGTGCATTGGCGAAATATTCGCGGTGCCGATTGGCAGAAGAAGGCCCTGGTGAACGGAGTTGGTGCAGTCGTCACTGGCGTCGTGCTTGTCATCATCTCCCTTGCGAAGTTTGCGGTTGGCGGCTGGATCATCTTTGTGCTCGTACCGCTCGTGGCAATCTTTATGGCACTTGTCCGTCAGCGCTACAACCTGCATGAGCGTGAGTTGGCAATCAAGCCGAACCTGGTGTTTGACGCGCCGCATCGCCCACGCAGGATCATCGCGCCGTTCGGCGAGATCAACCGCTCTACCGTTCGTGCAATTACGCTCGGTCGAATCCTTGAAGGCACCACAGGCGAGCTGACCGCCGTGCGCGTCGTGTTTGATGCCGCGGAAGAGGCCGAGATCCGCGAGCGCTTCGAAACCCTCTTCCCTGGCGTACGCCTCGTTACCGTTGAATCTCCATTCCGCGCCATCGTGGAGCCGATCTGCCATTACCTCGACGAGATCGAGGATGAGGATGCGCATCTGCTAGCAGAGCAGCGCCGCATCAACGTGGTGCTGATTCCGGAGTACGCCGGCCGACACTGGTGGGATCGCATCCTGCACAACGGCAATGGGAAGCGCCTTCGCGAGACGCTGCTCGGCCGACGCAACACGGTGATCCTCGACGTTCCGTACCGTCGCGACCTCGAGTAGGTAGCTCCCACCCCAACGACCCCCGCACATCACCCTCAGGCGAGAGCGCCCTTGCCTCCGTGGCTGCCGCTCTGTGGATAACTCTCTTGACAATGGTATTGATAAGGTTGTAGCCTGTCTGGGTGTTGAAGAGTAGGGGTGCCGGCGTCGATCCAGCACGGCCGGTCTACGTGATCAGCGTGGCGGCCAACATCGTCTCGGTTCACCCTCGCACCCTGCGCATCTACGAGGAGGAGGGCCTCATCTGCCCCTCCCGAACCGAATCGAACATCCGCCTCTTCTCGGAGAACGACCTGCGGCGGATCCTCTGGATACGCCACCTGACGCAAGACTTTGGGGTCAACCTCGCCGGCATCAAGCTCCTCTTCGAACTTGAGGAGCGGCTCGGGGAACGAATCTTGGAGCGACTGTACGAAGAGGGTCAAGCAAAAGAGGCGAAGCGAGCGCCGCAGGAAGCGGCAGGAAGGGGACGAGCATGAGCGAGCGAACCGAACGAGAGATCCAGGCAGACCTTGACGAGGAGCTCAACGAAGAGGAGCAGCTCGCCATCGACGAGGCTGTTGCCGCAAGCGACGACGAAACCGTCGTGCCACGCGGACGCGGCTCCTTCCCCCTTGTTCCTCTCCGCGAGATCGTCATCTTCCCCGAGATGGTTGCGCCGTTGAAGGTTGGCCGCGATAAGAGCGTTGCCGCCATTCGCGCCGCGGCTGCCGCGGGCGGTTGGATCGCCCTGGTCACCCAGCGTGAGCCAGAGCAAGAAGAGATCACCTCAGTTGATCAGCTGCATGCCATGGGCACGCTCGCAAAGATCGCGCAGGTCGTAAACCTTCCCGACGGCACACTCCGCGCCGTGGTGCAGGGTCAGCGTCGCTTCAAGGTGAAGTCACTCGACACCACTGGTGCCGCGCTCGTGCTCAAGGGCACCATCGTCGAGACACCAGAGGTCACCGGCGTTGAGGTCGAGGCGTTGATGCGCAGCGTCCAGGCGCAAGTCGAGACATACGTCACTTCTGGTGCGCCGGTGCCACCTGAGGCGGCTGTCGCGGCGAAGAACATCAGTGATCCAGGGCTCCTTGCCGACATGACGGCCTACACCCCAGACATGACGACCGATCAGCGACAGGAGCTGCTCGAGACGATCGATGTGGTCGCTCGACTGAAGTACGTCGCGTCGTTCCTGTCACGACAGATTGAGATCCTCGAGATCAAGGGGAAGATTCAATCCGACGTGCGCTCTGAGATGGATAAGAGCCAGCGCGAATACTTCTTGCGCGAACAGCTCAAGGCGATTCAGCGTGAGCTCGGCGAAGAGGATCCGCAGCAGGCGGAGACAAACGAACTGCGCGAGAAGGTCGAAGCCTCTGGCATGCCGGAGGAGATCAAGTCGCGCGCACTCAAGGAGCTCGACCGCATGAGCCGCATTCCTTCGGCATCTCCTGAGGTTGGCGTGATTCGTACGTACGTTGATTGGCTGATCTCAATGCCATGGAACGTTGCGACGGAAGACCGCATCGAAATCAAGGAGGCGGCCAAGGTGCTCGCCGACGATCACTACGGTCTTGAGAAGGTGAAGGAGCGCATCATTGAGTATCTCGCGGTGCGCAAGCTCGCCCCGCAGGTGAAGAGCCCGATCCTCTGCTTCGCTGGGCCTCCAGGGGTTGGTAAGACATCACTTGGTAAGTCGATCGCTCGCGCGATGGGCCGCAAGTTTGTGCGCATGAGCCTTGGTGGCCTGCACGACGAGGCGGAGATTCGTGGGCACCGTCGAACCTATATCGGCGCACTCCCCGGCCGCATTGTGCAGGGGATCAAGCAGGCGGGCACGAAGAATCCTGTCTTCATGCTCGATGAGATCGACAAGCTCGGCGCGGACTTCCGCGGCGATCCGTCTTCGGCACTTCTTGAAGTGCTTGACCCAGAGCAGAATGCAACCTTCCAGGACAACTACCTGGAGGTGGAGTTTGATCTGTCGCAGGTGCTCTTCGTTGCCACCGCAAATCAGCTCGACACCATTCCTGCGCCGCTGCGCGACCGCATGGAGATCATCCAGATTCCTGGATACACCGAGGCGGAGAAGGTGCAGATCGCAAAGCGCTACATCTTGCCGAAGCAGCGCGAGAATCACGGACTGACCGAGGCGCAGGCGATCGTCCCTGACGACACGCTCGTGCACCTCATTCGGCACTACACGCGCGAGGCGGGCGTGCGCAATGCGGAGCGAGAGATCGCCACCGTGATGCGCAAGCTGGCACGCGCCGTTGCTGAGAAGAAGGGGCGTAAGCCTGAGGTTGATGCCAAGCGGCTCGCCACCTGGCTCGGGCCAGAGCGACACGAGTACGGCGAGATGGATAACGACGATCAGGTCGGTTCAGCCACAGGCCTCGTTGTGACGCCTGTCGGCGGTGATGTGGTCACCGTCGAAGTTGGTGTGATGGAGGGGCGTGAGGAGTTGATCCTCACCGGCCAACTTGGCGATGTAATGAAGGAGTCGGCACGGGCCGCACTCACCTGGATCAAGGCGCACGGAGCGGAGCTTGGCATTGCGCCAGAACGCTTCGAGAAGTCTGGTCTGCACATTCACGTTCCAGCAGGCGCGATCCCGAAGGATGGTCCTTCGGCGGGCGTGACGATGGCGACGGCGATCGTGTCGGCGCTCACCGGTATCCCTGTTCGTAAAGAGGTGGCGATGACTGGCGAGATCACCTTGCGCGGCCGCGTGCTGCCGATCGGTGGCCTCAAGAGCAAGGCACTGGCGGCACACGCCTCTGGGGCACGCGTGGTGTTGATTCCGAAGAAGAACGAGAAGGACCTGCCGGAGATCCCTGAGGAGATCCGCAAGTCACTGAAGATCATTCCGGTGGAGACGATCGGCCAGGTGCTCGAGCATGCCCTGCGCCGCAAGCCGAAGCCGCTCCCAGCGAACCACGGCACGCCGCGACCGCCGCGGATCCCTGTGCGCTCGCCTGGGGCATCGGGCCGGCCGAGCTGACCCGTCGCGTTGATCAACCGACTCGCAGACCGTATTGAGGAGGCGCTCCGTCGCGATGCGGCGGGGCGTCTCCCCGCACTCCCCCTTCCGCTTCCTGAGGCGCTCACCCCGCTTCGCCTGCCAGGCCTGGAGCCTGTCGACCTCAATCCGCCTGCCAGCAGCAATCCGCGCATTGCGGTGGTGACCGCGCTCCTTGTGCCCCCTGTGGCCCTGGGGAGCTGCAGCCCTACCGGCGGCGGTGAGAGCGTTGACCCGCATCCGTTCGACTGCCAGGTGCTGCTGATCAAGCGGGCTGAACGCGGCCGACACGGCGGACAGATCGCTCTTCCGGGTGGCGAACTCGAGGGGGACGAAACGCCGCAAGAGACAGCGATCCGCGAACTGCATGAGGAGCTCGGTTTTCATGCCGCTGACCCAGAGCACGACATTCGCTTTGTGGGCTCGCTCGATCCCGCCTATGTGCCAGCGAGCAACTTCTTGGTGCAGGTGCTTGTTGCTGTTGCGCCACAAACTCCACAGATCACACCGGACCCACGTGAAGTTGCCGAAACACTCGGGGCCGAACTTGGGCTCTTTGATCCGCGACATGAGGTGCACGTTGTTGACGCCGAAGAGCAGGGCCAACTCTTGCGATATGGCGTGATTCCAGTGCCAGGAGAGCGACGGGTCTGGGGCCTCACCGCCCGTCTGCTCTGCGAACTCGCCTCGCGACTCGCGCAGGCGTAGCGAACGAAGGGCTAGGCGCTGCGGCGACGCGGCCCTGGTGGTGGAGGGATCGGTGCGCTAAAACCACTTGGTAGCGCGCCCTGCTCCGCAAGGCGACGGATCACGAAGCCGTAGTACTCATCAACCGACGCGCCGACACGATCCCAGGTGAAGAGCTCTGAGCGCTCAATGCCTGCAGCGCTCAATCGAGCCTTCAGCTCTGGATCGTGGATCACGCGTCCGAGCGCATCGGCCAGCGCGTCGGAATCTGCTGGGGGAACCAAGATGCCATCGCGCTCGCGACGCACAACGGCGCGATACCCGTGGATGTCGGAGCAGATTACTGGTGCGCCGGCAGACATCGCTTCAAGCAGCACAATGCCAAACGACTCTCGTCCGGTTGCTGGGGAGACGAACACATCTGCAGTCTTGAAGAGCTGCGCCTTCTCTGCATCACTCACGCGCCCAAGGAACTCAACGTCGTTGAGTTGTCGCGTCAGTACGTAACGGCGCGCTTCGCGCTCACCAGGTCCCGATCCAACGATAAGGAGGCGAACCTGTTCACCGTTGACTTGCATCTTGCGAATCGCGCGCAAGAGATGGATCAAACCTTTGCGTGGCTCCATGCGACCAACGAAGAGCACATTCGGAACGCCGTCGCGATAGCGCGAAATCGGCACTGCGTTGCGATAGCGACTCGGCTCAACGCCATTTGGCACGATCTTGTACTCACTTGGGAAGTAGCGGCTGATGAAGTGGCGTGCAGCCGGGCTCACGGCGATGCGACCATGCAGTCGATTGGCGTAGTCGCCCATCACGCGACGACCGAACTCGTAACTGAGTGAGAGGCCGCCGAAGGCGTGGAAGGTGCCGATGTTCACCGATTTCGAAAGCGTAAGCACTACAAGGCTAAGGAACGGCACGAACGGCTCGTGGAAGTGCAGCACGTCAAATTGTTCGCGCTCAAGGAGCTCGCGCACCTGCTTCAGATAGGTTGGGCTCAATGTGATCGTGCCCATTGAGCCGTTGAACGGAACACTGAAGCCCTTCCCGATGCGAATCACATCTCCCTCAGAAGCTTTCTGAAGTCCGTGGCTGCTGGTGATGATGCGCACATCGTGCCCGCGTGACCGAAGAACGCGGTAGAGGCTGCCAACGTGATCGTTCACGCCGCCAGGCATCGGGTACACGTACGGTGTGACGAGCCCGATCTTCACTTCTGCTTCACCGGTCGCTTGTGGCTGTGTGGGTAGCCAAGGTCACGCCCATGTCGTTCGCCACCGAACGTCCAGATTGGTCGAGTCACGCCGCGCAGGTCCTGGCCGAGGCCGATGAGATTCCGCAGCATCTGTCGGGCAAAGATCGCGGGGCTCTCTAGCAGCGTGTGGTCTTCGCCCTCTCCTGGCTTCACGGTGCCGGCAAGGATCGCGCGACGGAGCGCGGCAGCCGAACGCCCAGGGAAGGTTGTATAGACGCGACCGATCGCCTCGAGCACGTGGGCGTCAGAGGAGCCGACCCCTGGGAGGCCGAGCTCCTTCGCCAGCCGCTGGACCCGCGCCCGCGGAAAGGTGCCGAAGATCGTGGGGTTGAAGGTCTCCAGGGCATCGGGGCGGCAGGCAGGGTCACGATCGTTCGCTACGGCCCGCAGGGCCCCAGCCTGGGCGCAGAGCGGGTGCGGGAAGAGCGGGTGGGCTGGGATAGCAATCCCGCCCTGCTCATGGATCTCCGCGATGGTGCGGCGAAGGGACCGGAGTGGGCGGACACGCTCTTCAAGGAAGAGTCCAAGCACGTGGCCCTGCAGCGTGGAGATCTCCTCACCAACGATGACCTGCACGCGCAACTTGTTCTTGATTGCCATTCTCTGTGCCGCCTTCGCAGCATCGATGCGGTCGTGGTCCGTGATGGCAATCACATCGAGTCGCAGCTCCTCGGCTCGCGCGAGCACCTGCGCAACACCGGCGGTGCCGTCGGAAGCCATCGTATGGATGTGCAGGTCGGCTCTCCCCTGCAGGCCAGTCATCCGTCGCTTTGTTGGGCTCATGACGGTAGATCGTCCCAGATTGGATAGAAGAGCGTCCACCACTGCTCAGGGGCCTTGCTGATCAACTCTTCAAACGCAGCAGCGACACCAACCAGCGCAACCTTGGTTCGCTCCATGCGATCTCCCGTTGCTGGCACCTCTACTTGTCGAATGTATCCCGTGTAGAGTCCGCGATCTTCACGAATCACCGCCGCAACGAAGAGTCGCGCGCCGCTCTCTACGGCGAGCAACCCTGCGCCAATCGGCAGCCGTGCAGGCGCACCAAAGAGCGAAACGGGTACACCGCGGCCAGCGATGTTTCGATCGCCGACAAGTCCCACGATCCCGCCCGCAGCGAGTTCTGCAGACATCACCGCTGCAGCACCCTGCGCGCGAATAATGCGAAGCCCAAGACCCTCGCCTCGTACGCGCAACATCCAGCGTTGCAGCACCGGATTGCCGAGCTCCTCCATTGGCGCAACAGGCTTCATGCCACTGCGATCGGCGAGAATGCTGCCAGGAAGTTCAATGGCACCAAAGTGTGCGGCGAGGAAGATTCCGCCACCGCTGTCGCGCGTAAATGCGGCGCGCACGGACTCTTCGCTCTCAAGGCGTACACGCGTGGCAATGATCTTCCGCGCATGTCGTGGTGCGCGTGCTGTTTCAATGTAGAAGCGCACATGATGCTCGAAGAGCAGTTCTACGCCACGTGAAAGTGCGCTGCTCGTTGGCGCGACACCGTCACGATGGGTGTAGACGCGTGCCAAATTCTTTCGAGCCATCGCTGCGCGCGTTCGCATGATGCGTGGCCCAACTCTCCCCCATGCCCGTGCGATTCCAACAAGAAGTGATTCTGGTAGGCGAGAGACAAACGAGAGCGCGCCGATGATGAGGTAGCCGATCAGTGCGCTCATGATGCGCTCTCGACTCCGCGGCGTGTTGTCTCTTTTGACATGAGCGCTGCACTCTCTGCAAGCTCTTGCTGTTTGGTGGCATTTGGCCACATTGGCTTGAAGCAGTTCCACTGCAGTGGTTCAGTGCGAATCAACTTCTCCATTGCAGTTGCCGTCTCTTGTGTCGCTGCAAGAAGTGCGGCTGGAGATCCGTTTCCTGCGCTAATCGGTGCGCCGTACAGGATTCGGAAGTGGCCGGGTCGCTCTCGTCGAACAAAGAACGGGATGATTGGTGCGTTACCACGCGCGCTCAACACCGCCGGGCCACTTGGGAGTGTGGTCCATCGGCCAAAGAGCTGGCATGGGATCCCGTCGGGCTTGTATCCCCAATCGCTCAGCAAAACGATGAAGCCACCGCGCTTCAGTGCGCTAAACACCTCGCGAATAGCCTTCCAGTCGATGACCTTGATTCCCCATGCTGCGCGAAGGCGACGAAGGAGCTCGTACATTTCTGGGAAGGCGCTGTCGTCGGCGACAACGTTTACGTCATACGCGCGTTCGCCAAGTGACGCAGCGCCAAGCTCGTTGTTGCCCGCGTGAAAGCCTACGAAGATTGCGGCCTGTCCCCGTGCACGGAAGTCGTCCATGAATGCGGCCTCGCTCAGGTCAACATCAGCGGCGATCTCTTTGAGCGAACGGCTTGGTAGGCGCAGCAGTTCTGCTGCGAAGCGCCCATAGGTGCGGTAGTTCGCAAGGGAGCGGGCGCGCACGAGCTTCTCGCTCCCCGGGAGTGGTCGACCATCCGCATCGGCCACGCCGAGGACGACCGCCGCGTTGCCGTCGGCGATCCGACGCTTGGCCGGCCAGAGGAGATAGGCGAGGGGTGCGACGGCGGAGAAGAGCGCCTCGACGGGGCGTGGGGGGAGGATCCCAATGATCCCCATGAGGAGGCGGTAGCCGGCGTAGACGCTCCGCTCCCAGGCGCGCCGGGCGAGATAGCCAGGGGTGCGCTTTGGCGCCTGGCGACGGAGCGGCGAGGGGGTGGCTGCCCCCTGGGGCGGCTGTGGTTCGCTCATTTGGGGAGTGTAGGGGAGAGCCGCCGCCCCCTTGCGGGGTGCGACGGCTCTCTCCAGTGTGAAGGCGGGACTGGCCGAAGCCAGCCTCGCAGCGGAACGACTAGGCGCGAACGGAGTTCAGTGATTCGGAGGTGGGGTACCCCTCTTTGGTCACCTGAGTTCCGTCGAGGACACGATTGTCCTCGCCGCGGATGAAGGCCTCCACTGCGGCGTGGGCGACATCGTCGCGCAGCTGCATTGGTGGGCTCTTCATGAAGTACGACGAAGGCGCAACGAGCGTCCCCGCCAACTTGCGATCAAGGCCGAGCTTCGCGCAGCGAATAGCGTCCGTGATGACGCCGGCGCTGTTTGGCGAATCCCACACCTCAAGCTTCAGCTCCGCCGTGAGTGGCACACCGCCGAAGGTTGTTCCTTCGAGTCGGATGTTTGCCCACTTGCGGTCAAGAAGCCACGGCACGAAGTCCGAAGGACCAACGTGTACCTGCTCATCGCCGAGCTGCTCGTCGAGGATCGAGGTGACCGCGTTGGTCTTGCTGATCTTCTTGCTCTCCAATCGATCGCGCTCCAACATGTTCTGGAAGTCCGTGTTGCCACCGAAGTTCAGCTGATAGGTGCGGTCGAGCTGCACGCCACGATCGGCGAAGAGTCGAGCAAGAACGCGGTGCGCAATCGTTGCGCCAACCTGGCTCTTGATGTCATCTCCAACGATTGGGAGTCCGGCTGCGGCGAACTTCTTCTGCCACTCTGGCTCGCGACCAATGAAGACTGGGATTGCGTTGACAAACGCGCATCCCGCCTTGATCGCCTGCTCAGCGTAGTAGCGAATTCCCTCTTCGCTGCCGACTGGGAGGTAGGCAACGAGAACGTCAACCTTGCGCTCCTTGAGCACGGCGGCAACA
Organism: Thermoflexus hugenholtzii JAD2; assembly: GCA_945862225.1. Taxonomy (GTDB): domain Bacteria; phylum Chloroflexota; class Limnocylindria; order Limnocylindrales; family Limnocylindraceae; genus Limnocylindrus. The sequence continues at coordinate 11,760 of CAMAXG010000028.1, forward strand.
TCCACAGGCTTCTCTGGTGACTCGATCACCACGTCCTTGAGGTACTTGCCGATGCCATCGAGCGTTGGTCCACGCTGAACGATCACGCCGGTCGTTGGGATCTCCTGGAAGGTCCAGGTGTTGTTTGGCTCAGCGCCAAGTGCAACGGAGAGATCCTTGCCAACCTTGGTGACGTTGACGTCGAATGCCGCAACGTAATCAAGATCGCGCACGTGATAGCCACCAATGTCGACGTGCATCAGTCCTGGGACCTTTGCATCGTTCGCCACGTCGGCGTAGAAGTAGCGGCCCTGCACCAAGCTGCTGGCGCAGTTGCCGACGCCCGCGATTGCGACGCGGATCGGATTCGTTGCCTTAATCGGCGTTGTCGGCGCCGGTCGGGCGTTCCATTGGGCGCGAGGCCCGTTCATTTCTACCATTTCCCTGTTACCCCTTTCTCTGTCGCCTTCGCGACCTTTCCGCTTTGCGAGCCCACACCTGTGGGTCCGCCTTCACTAACCGCCCGTTTCACGCCAGGCGGCGAGCATTACATTGGCGCGCTATGCGCGACGCCCGGTGGTGGCCAACGCGGCGCGAATAAACAAGATTCGCTGCAGCACGGTGACGGCTGAGAGTGCGACGATGATGATGAGCGCGTAGAGCAGGTAGTTCGTTTCGCCAGAGAGACCGGCGGCGAGCAGACCAACGATGAGAAGGATTGCGCGCTCGGCGCGCTGCGCAATGCCACCGTGTGCGGAGACGCCGAGGCCTTCGCCACGTGCGCGCACATAGCTCACGAGCGAGCCGATGCCGAGCGCAAGCACAGATGCGGTCGCCATCTGTGTATCACCAAGGACAGACGCGCTGTACACAATGCCGGCGTAGATCGCCGCCTCTGCTGCGCGGTCCAGTGATGAATCAAAGAATGCGCCGAACGCGGTGACGCGATTCGTCGCGCGGGCAAGTGTGCCATCAAGGCCGTCGAAGAGCGTGCCAGCGATCAGGATGCCCGCTGCGATCGCCCAGTTGCCGATGGCGACCTGTGCCGTCGCTACCAACACGATGCCGAACCCAACAAGGGTGAGTGCGTCGGGCGAGAAGCCGATCCGTCCGAGCAGGAGTGCGATCGGCTCACCGATGCTCTTGATCCTGCTGCGCTCGTTGCTGGTAAGGAGGCTCCCCTGCGTGACGCGCTTGCCGCTGGTGCGCTTGGTGATCTTGCGCTTGGCCACGGTTACGCCTCCTCGCCGCGAACGGCGTCGACAAGTGGCGTGGCGCTCGGTAGCGCATCGGCTGGTGCGATCCAGGCGGCAGGGTCGGCGATGCCGAGGGCGGAGAGCATCAGCGCGTGGCCTTCGGCGATGGTGGCGGTTCGAAGCGTGCAGATCGACTCGCGACCCGAGCGTTCGGTGGTGACGAGTCCGGCGGCGCGGAGGCGGCGTAGGTGCCACGAGACAAGCGGCTGCGAGAGGCCGGTGAACTCAATCAGCTCGGAGACGGTGGCTGGGCCAGCGGCAAGGCGACGCACCACCTCGAGGCGGTTGGTATCGCCGAGGGCACGGTGCACGCGGCGTGCGGCCTCGATGACGTCACGCTCCCCCGCAAGGCGGGAGACGGCGGCGCCCGTGGCGGCTGGTAATGCAGAAACGTGCTGTGCGCTCATAGAAGCGGAAGTTTATATGAATTCCCGCTGATGCGACGGGGGGCGGGCGTTCTTTTGTTACACCCCCGCTCTGGGGGCGGCGGCTACTTGGCGAGGGCCTGGATGACCGCCTCGATGATCGGGGTTGGGGCGAGGCCGAGCGCTACGGTGCCGATCGCGGCGATCAACAGGCCAGCTCGGAGCATTGGCCCCTCAGCCACCTGAACCGCTGGCTCTGCCGGGTCGCGCATGAAGAGGTAGACGATGACGCGCAGGTAGTAGAAGGCGGCGATGGCAGCGTTGAGCACCGCGATCACGGCGAGGATCGTGGCTGGCCCACCCGCCTGCACCGCAGCCAAGATGACGTAGGTCTTGGCGAAGAAGCCGGCCGTCGGTGGAATGCCGGTGAGGCTCAACAGGAAGATCGTTGCAAGGATCGCCATGCGCGGATGCTTGCGACCGAGCCCAGCAAGGTCAGAGAGCTGCGTCGTGGCGCCAGGTCGACCCTGCAGGGCGGTGAGGAATGCGAACGCGCCGAGATTCATGAACGCGTAGGCCGCGGCATAGAAGAGCACCCCTGCGATACCAGCCGCCTCTCCAGCACCCGCGGCCACGATGCCGACCATTAGGTAGCCGGTGTGTGCGATCGACGAGTAGGCGAGCATGCGCTTCACGTTGCTCTGCGTGAGGGCCACCAGGTTGCCGAGCGTCATGGTTGCCGCCGCCAACACCACCATCACGGGGATCCAGAGTGTCGCGAGCGGTGCGAGTGCAATCACAAAGAGCTTGATGAGAAGAACAAAGGCGCCGACCTTCGGACCGACCGAGAGATACCCCGTGATTGGCGTTGGGGAGCCTTGATAGGCGTCGGGGGTCCAGTAGTGGAACGGAACCGCCGCGATCTTGAAGGCTGAACCGGTAGTGATCAGCGCGAGTGCAACGGCAAGCCCTGCATTTGCCTTTCCGGATGCCAGCGCCGTTGCGATACCGCTGAGTGACGCAGTACCTGCAACGCCCCACAACACAACGATGCCGAAGAGCAGGATGGCGCTCGAGAAACTGCCGAGCAGGAAGTACTTCACTGCACCCTCGGTGCTCAGCGGATCACGCTTCGCGTATCCGGCAAGTACGTACCCAGGAATCACCATGAGCTCGAGGCCAACAAAGAGCGTGACGAGGTCGGTTGCGGCACCAAGCAAGATGGCGCCTGCAAGAGCAAAGAGGAGCGTCGCGGAAAGCTCAGCGGTTGGATACTTGCGCGCGGCAAGATACGCCGGTGCAATCAAGAGTGTGATCGCAACGATCGAGATTCCGAGCAGGCCGATAAAGGCAACGAATGGCCCAGCAACGTAACTGCCGCCAAGCGCACTAGCGCTGCTGCCACCCTGGTTAATGAGCAGTGCCGCAGTTGCTCCGAGCGCGGCCAGTGCAACAGCGACGGGCGCGTGATTGCGATTCGGCGTGATCATGTCGCTCACGAGCACAGCGATCGCGCCCACCACGACGGTGATCAGCGGTGCCAGGGTGAGTAGATCGTTGTTCATTGCCCGACCACACTAATTGCCGACATCAGGAACGTTTCGACGCTCTTCGCAAAAGAGCTCGTAAGCAGTGTTGGCATCACACCAAAGACCACGATCAGCGCCGCGAGTGGTGCGAGCGTCAAGATCTCGGTTGGTGTGACATCGGTCAGCTTTGCGCCGAGCCCCTTCAAGAACGGAGAGAGTGGTCCAGTGAAGACGCGCTGGTACATGTAGAGCAGGTAGACCGCAGCAAAGATCATCACGAACGTTGATGCGCCTGCGACCATTGGGTTGGCGATGAAGGCTCCGAGCAGCACCAGGAATT
>CAMAXG010000029.1 GCA_945862225.1 Thermoflexus hugenholtzii JAD2
TGACCTCGTGAGAGGCGGCGGTACAACTGTCATTAGACACTGCACACCACCTCCTTTCGTCTGCGGCGAACGATACGCCTCCGCAGGGTCGGGCGCAAGTACCGTGTGGCGGAGTCCTACTTGAAGGCGTCCAGCGCCGCCTCCAGCACTGGATCCACCTCTGAGCCCTCAGGGGCTGAGGTCACCGCAATGTCTGGCGTCAGACCGATCTCGTGGATCCATCGCCCATTTGGCGTCAGCCACTTGGCAATCGTCAGCTTGAGGCCCGACCCATCACTCAGGTCGATGAAGGTTTGCACTACACCCTTACCAAAGCTCGGCTCGCCGATCAGGATCGCTCGTCCACGATCTTGTAGTGCACCCGCAAGGATCTCACTCGCCGATGCGCTTCCTTTGTTGATCAACACAACCAGCTGAATAGATTCATCTGTGGCGATACCGCCCGCCTGTGCTGAGGTGCTCTTCTGCTCACCACGGCTGTCTTCTTCGATATAGACAACACCGTCGGCGATGAATTCGCTGGCGATCGTGAGCGCGGTGGAGAGGTATCCGCCTGGATCATCACGCAAGTCAAGCACAATCTTGTCGCCACCTGCGTCAACGATCTTCTGCAGCGCCACACGGAATTGATCGGCCGCAATGTCGGTGAATTCGTTGAGCGCAATGTAGTCAACGCGGTCTCCAACAGCTGTCTGCAGTTGCTTGGTTGCCACCGCAGGAAGCTCAATCTTGGCGCGCACAATTGAAACGTCACGCGGTGCCGTGGTGCCGGTGCGAACAGTGATGACGACAGTCGTCCCCTCTGCGCCACGCACCTTGAGCACCGCTTGATCAATGGAGAGTCCGGTGAGCGCGTCACCATCGACGGCGAGGAACTCGTCGCCACCAAGAATTCCTGCGGCACGCGCCGGAGCGCCTTCAATAGTCGAAGCGACCGTAAGAAGGCAATCGCTACTGATCGCTGTGCAGAGTTCGCCCGCAGATGTGCGCAGGTCAATCACCGCGCCGATGCCGGTGAAGCTCCCCGAGAGTCCCTCCTTCATCGCGGCCATCTCTTCTGCGGTGAGGTATTGAGAATACGGATCATCAAGCGAGTCAACGAGACCCTTGATTGCGCCGTTGACGAGATCCTCATCGGTTTTTGGCCCAACGTGCTGCTCTTGAATAAGGGTGAGCACCTCGTTGAATCGTGCAAGGTCAAGGCTGCTGTTCTCTTGCGCGCTGTTGTTGCTGGAGCGCAGCCCTGCGTTGTAGGCGGCGACGGCAATGATGACGGCGAGAAGGAGTCGGCCGACGCGCGTGAAGAGTGGGGTTCCGGTTGGTGTCAGGCTCATGGTGGTGCTCCTTCGCTGCGTGTGGCGACTAGTTCAGTCGCCCTCGCAGAGAGAGTAGCGCGCCGAGCGCCCCAAGGCCGAGCCCAGCGGCGATTACGGAGAGGGAGACCTGTCCGGCGAGGATCGCCGACGTTTGAACAGGAAGGACACGGAAGAGGTTGAGCATGACGGCGCCGATGCTGGCACTCAAGATGCCAAAGATAAAGAGCGTGATTAGCGCGCCTGCCGCGCCGATCGCGAGCCCCTCGAGAATGAATGGGAGACGCACCCAGGTGGCGCTCGCGCCAACGATGCGCATGATGGCGATCTCGTCGCTGCGCGCCAAGATGGCGAGACGAATGGCGTTGACCACCACAGCAAGCACGGCAAGCGAGAAGCCGATCACGATGATCAGGCCAACGATGCGCAGCGCACCGGTGATTGCGACGAGGCTTTCAGCAAGCGCACGCCCATCAATGATGCGGCTAAACGAGGAGGCGGCGGTGATTGAGGCGAGACCATCTGCAACCCTCCCTGTGTCTGCAGGGTTGTCGAGCGCGATCTCGTAGCTCGCAGGGAGTGGATTCACGTCGAGATTACCCGTGAGGTCCGGCTCGCCACGCTCCTTCAAGCGCACCTTGAAGGCGGCAAGGGCATCGTCTGCGCTCACATACGTTGCAGCCTTCACCCCATCAATCCCTTCGATTTGAACTTGAATTGAGCGCGCCTCACTCTCGGTGACGGAGCTCTTCAGATAGGCAATGACCTCCACCTTCGAGTCGGCGTACGAGAGCGCCGCATCAAGCCCTGCGCGAATAACGAGCACCGAAGCGAGCACCATCAGCATGAGCGTCATCGTGGTTGTGGCAGCGATCGTTGCCAGACGATTGCGAGAGAGGCCGTTGGCAGCGGCAGAGATGCTCAGCCGAATTAGACGGCGGCGATTCGATTGGCTCTCGCGCTGCACGCTCATCAGCCGACCCGGTGATACGTTGCATTCGCTTCGTCGCGAATGAGGCGACCGCCCTCGAGGCCGATCACGCGTCGGCGCAGCGTGGTGACGATGTCAGAGTCGTGCGTTGCGACCAACACAGTGACACCCAGGCGATTGATGTCCATCAGAAGCTCCATGATCTCCCAGCTGATAAGCGGATCAAGGTTTCCGGTTGGCTCATCCGCAATGAGTAGTTCGGGTTCACCAACAATGGCACGCGCGATCGCGGTGCGCTGCTGCTCGCCACCAGAGAGCTCAGACGGGTAGCGATCGGCGAGACGCGCCAAGCCCACGATGCGCAGCGCTCGCTCGGTAGCGGTTGCGACGTGTTCTGGCTCCGCCCCAGTTACCTCCAGCGCAAAGGCGACGTTCTCGCGCACGGTTCGTCGCGGCAAGAGGCGGAAGTCTTGAAAGATGACGCCAACCCGTCGACGAAGCTTTGGCACCTCACCCCCGGAGAGACGATGCACTGGGAAGCCAGCGACATGCACCTCGCCCGCGGTTGGAAGCACGTCGCGGACCAAGAGCCCGATCAAGGTTGACTTCCCTGCACCTGATGGGCCAACAAGGAAGGCGAACTCACCGCGCTGAATGGTGAGGCTCACCTCGCCGAGGGCGATGTGGCCACTCGGATAGGTCACAGAGACTCCCTGCAGCTCGACCACAGCGGCCTCCGTTGCACCAAGTTCTACTACATCGCTCATTCGTGGATCCTACTCCTCATCCACGCTGCCGCCCGCAAGCGGTGCTCCAGTAGAGACGCGCTCCAGTTCAGCAAGAATGAATGCATCGAAGTCACCATCAAGCACGCCAACGGTGTCTGACGTTTGGTGGCCAGTTCGGTGGTCCTTCACCATTTGGTACGGGTGCAGCACATAGCTGCGGATCTGATTCCCCCAGCCGGCGGAGATCGTTTCACCGCGCACACGCGCAAGCTCATCTTCGCGCGCACGAATCTTTAGTTCGATCAGTTTGCCGCGCAACATCCGCTCCGCTGTTTCACGGTTCTGCATCTGCGAACGCTGGTTCTGGCTGGAGACGACGGAGTTTGTTGGAAGGTGCGTGAGGCGCACTGCAGACTCAGTCTTGTTCACGTGCTGGCCACCTGCACCACTGGAGCGATATGTGTCGACGCGAATCTCATCCCAGTTGAGCGTTACCTCGGCATCGTCCTCTACCTCTGGAATGACTTCAAACATTGCGAACGTTGTCTGTCGGCGCTTCTGTCCGTCAAATGGCGAGATGCGCACCAGGCGATGAACACCGCGCTCTGCGCGCAGCCATCCGAATGCATTGCGACCACGAATCTCTAGTACAACGCTGCGATAGCCGGCGCCTTCACCCTCAGTTGAATCCACGATCTCCGTTGCGAAGCTATGTCGCTCAGCCCACCGCATGTAGGCGCGCAGCAGAATGGCAGTCCAGTCACACGCTTCGGTTCCACCAGCGCCCGCTTGAATGGTCACGATGGCGTCGGCATCGGCGTACTCGCCACTAAAGAGGAGCGAGGTGCGCGCCTTCTCGAAGTCGCCCTCCAGGAGCGCCGCCTTCGCTGAGACCTCGTCTTGCAGCCCCTGGTCGCCCTCTGACTCGGCCAGCTCGAAGAGTTCACCGAGGTCGCGGGCGGCGTTGGTGAGCTCCTTCCAGAGGGTGAGCTCTTCGCGCAGCCCTTCTGCCTCACGGGCGAGGCGCCGGGCGACGCGCTGGTCATCCCAGAAGCCCGGGGCGAGCATCGCCGCCTCGATTTCAGCCAGGCGAGCAGCCTTTGTTACAGGGTCAAAGACGCCCCGAGGTCGCCTCGATGCGGCCGAGCAGGTCCCGCAGGGAGGTGGCGTCGACGCTCACCCTGCACCCTTACCCAGCCGAACCGCGGCACCCACGGGGGACTCGCTGCTCGCGCTATGCGCCATGGCACTTCTTGTATTTCTTCCCGGAGCCGCAGGGGCACGGGTCATTCCGGCCAACGCCAGCGGCCGCCACAACAGGCGCCTTTGGCGCTGGGGCTGACGTGGTGCTCGCTGAACTAGTGGCGACGATCTTGGGGCGCGGCGCCTCCTGCTGCACCACGCTGACACGCAAGATTGAGCGACCGATGCTGACGCGGATGAGCCCCTGAAACTCGTCATACAGCTTGAACGCCTCCTTCTTGAACGCGTTCAGTGGATCCTCTTGTGCATACCCGCGCAGCCCGATGCCGCGACGCAGATCATCAACCTCAGTGAGGTGCTCTACCCAGAGCTGATCAATGCTGCGCAAGATCACGGCGCGCAAGACGCGCGGCCAGATCTCTGGGCCGAACTCCGCCGCCTTCTTGTTGAGCGCCTCGAGCGCAGCAACCTCAATCGCATCAACCAGGATTGCATCTTCGACAATGTTGTCGAGACCCTCAGGTGGCTCAATGCCTGCGCGTCGCAGATCACCCCGCAGCGCTTCAAGGCTCCAATCACCAGGAAGGCCAGGAGGGCAGTGCGTCATCACGATGGAACGCGCCTCTGCCCGGAGGGAATCCTCAACGGTGAGGTTGAGATCGTCGCCGTGCAACACGCGGTTACGTTCGCCGTAGACGGTGGCGCGCTGCTTGTTGATGACATCGTCAAACTCAACGACGCGCTTACGAATGTCGAAGTTGTAGCCCTCAACACGCGTCTGTGCGCCTTCAATTGTTCGACTGACCATCGACGACTCAAGCGCCTGTGACTCATCAAAGCCGAGGCGATCCATCAGGCCGATCACGCGCTCACCAGCGAAGCGCTTCATCAGGTCGTCTTCAAGTGAGAGGTAGAAGCGCGACGAACCAGGGTCGCCCTGGCGACCGGCACGACCACGGAGCTGGTTATCGATGCGGCGTGAATCGTGTCGCTCGGTGCCGACGATGCGCAGACCGCCCGCGGCGAGAACGATCTCGCGATCGGTGGCGCAAGAGCGCTCCGCCTCTGCGAGCGCTTCAGCGTACGTTGCGGCGTCAACTTCGGCGGGGTTAAGCCCGCGCACGCGCAGCGATTCCGATGCAAGCCCAGCCGGATTGCCGCCGAGCACGATGTCGGTACCGCGGCCAGCCATGTTGGTCGCGATCGTTACGGCACCGCTCCGACCCGCCTGTGCAACAACGGGTGCCTCGCGCTCATGCTGCTTGGCGTTCAAGACGTTGTGAGGGATCCCTTCACGCTTCAGAAGCGTCGCGAGATGTTCCGATCGTTCCACCGATGTGGTGCCAACCAGCACTGGCTGACCAGCGGCGCGTCGCTCCTTGATGTGCTCCACGATGGCTGCATCTTTCGCGCGCTCCGTGCGATAGACAAGATCGGGCTCGTCGTTGCGCACCATCGGACGGTGCGTTGGGATGGCGGTGACTTCGAGGTTGTAAATCTTGCTGAACTCTTCTGCTTCGGTCATGGCGGTACCGGTCATGCCAGCGAGCTTGCCGTAGAGGCGGAAGTAGTTCTGGAAGGTGATCGTCGCGAGCGTCACCGATTCGCGCTGAACGTGGAGTCCCTCCTTCGCCTCAATGGCCTGGTGCAAGCCTTCTGACCAGCGACGCCCAGGCATCTTGCGGCCGGTGAACTCGTCAACGATGACGATCTCACCCTCTTCAACGATGTAGTCGCGATCGCGCTTAAAGAGTGCATGAGCGCGCAGCGCCGATTCAAAGTGCCGCGCCATGAGCGGATCACCGCTGTAGAGGTTCTCAATGCCGAGCATTTGCTCAACGCGAGCGACACCCTCTTCGGTTGGCGAAACCGCCTTCTCCTTCTCGTCGAGGAAGTAGTCGCCGCCACCCTCTGCGCCAGCGTCGCGCGCGCGCAGGCGCGGCACCAACTTTGAGAACGTCGCATAGAGGTCTTGTGATTCGGCCGCCTGGCCGCTAATGATGAGCGGGGTTCGTGCTTCGTCAATCAGGATGTTGTCGACCTCGTCGACGATGGCGAAGGCGTGTCCACGCTGTACGCGCTGCTCAAGCTCGGTGACCATGTTGTCGCGCAGGTAGTCGAATCCGAACTCATTATTCGTGCCGTAGGTCACATCCGCCGCGTACGCCTCGCGTCGGGTGACAGGGCGAAGCTTGGCGGTCTGCTCGTCGCTGCTGTGATATTCGGGATCAAATAGGTACGAACTATCGTGCGCGATCACGCCAATGGAGAGCCCCATAAAGGCGAAGATCGGACCCATCCAGCGCGCGTCGCGACGGGCGAGGTAGTCGTTGACGGTCACCACGTGTACGCCGCGGCCACCAACAGCATTGACGGTGGCACCAAGTGGCCCTACGAGCGTCTTTCCTTCACCGGTGCGCATCTCCGCGATCTTTCCTTGGTGCAGCACGATGGCGCCAAGAATCTGCTCGTCGTACGGGCGCATACCAGTGGTGCGGCGCGATGCTTCACGCGCAGCCGCGAGGATCTCTGGCAGCTCCTTGTCGAGCGCCGCCTTGAGTGCGTCGCCCTCTAGGGTGCGCAGCACCGCGGAGATCGCATCAATGCGCGCACGAATCTCACTGTCGCTCGCCGCCTCCATCTCATTGGCACGTGCGTTGACGGCGTCAAGGATCGGCTTGAGTCGACCGAGCTCGCGGTCGTTTGAATCTACAAGTCGGGAGAGAAAACCAAAGACCATCGCTGGCGGAGGCCTAGCGCCAGAATCCGGCGGAGTATCCGATCACCAGGATGCCGAAGGTAAGCGCGGCGAGCACAACCCAGAAAAGGGCACTTACCGGCCTGCTGGTCGGATTCATTTCAGGATTCTTCATCGGCGCAACGTTCCATCGCGGGCTGCGCAGCGATGCGCGCCAGTCAGCGCCTTTTTCAGGAACGCGCGCGACAATCGCGCCACGCTCGTCTGGGCCATGCAGCTTCAACGTCATCGCCGTGTTCGCTTCTCGCTTGATGGAGCGGTAGAGACTGGTCCGGTTTGGTGCTCATCCCAGAAGAGCATCTCTTCCGCAGTTGCCGACTCTTTACCGAAGAGCGCACCAACTGATTCACCGAGGTGAATACGTCGGATCGCCTCGCCGAAGAGCGGGGCAGAGGAGAGGCGCTTGATCTTCGTGCTCTTTGCACCGACCGGCAGCGGAATGGAGTCGGTCACCACCACTTCGCGCACATTGCAGTTTTCGATGCGCTCAATGGCTGGGCCAGAGAAGACGCCGTGTGTTGCACACGCGGTTACTTCAATTGCTCCCGCCTTCTCAATCGCACGGACAATCTCAGTCAACGTTCCGGCGGTGTCAATCTCGTCGTCGACGATAACGACGCGCTTCCCCTTCACGTCACCGATGACGTTCAACACCTCAGCCTGGTCGTTGTTCCCTTCGCGTCGCTTCTCAACGATCGCGAGTGGTGCATTCAGAAGTTCGGCAAAAGTGCGTGCGCGCTTGGCGAATCCGAGGTCGGTCACGACGACAAGATTCTCGGTGCCGCGCTGGCGCATGTAGTTGGAGAGCAGGTGCACGGCGGTAAGCTCATCGACCGGAACATTGAAGAAGCCCTGCAGCTGACCCTGATGGAGGTCGAGGGTGAGGATGCGATTTGCACCAGCAACCTGCAGCATGTCGGCAACAAGGCGCGCGGTGATCGGTACGCGCGGCTGATCCTTCTTGTCGGAGCGGCCGTAGCCGTAGTACGGAATGACGGCGGTGATGCGGCCGGCTGAGGCGCGCTTGAACGCGTCGATCATGATCAGGAGCTCCATGATGGAGGTGCTCACTGGGCGTGAGGTTGGCTGCACGATGAAGACATCCTTCTCGCGAGCGTTGTCGAGAATCTTGACGAAGATGTTCTCGTTGGCGAAGGCGAAGACCTCTGCCTTGCCGATCTCGCGTCCGAGGTAGCGGGCGATCTTCGCCGCAAGTTCGGGGTTGGCGTTCCCCGTGTAGACGTCGATCGAATCTGCCCTCATCGCCGTCCTCATCTCTCTGGACGGGTCACTCTTAGCGACCCGAACGCTTCTTCGGGGCTGGCTTCCCCTTTGCGACCGGCTTTGACTTCGCTGCTGGCTTCCCCTTTGCGACCGGCTTCCCCTTTGATGGGGTGCCGCCCTTGGCGGTTGGGCGAGGCGCCTTCACAACCTTGGGAACCTCTGGAGCCTCGTCGGCTTCCTCTTCATTGTCGCCTGTGCCGTTGCGCTTTGCCAGACCCGTACGGAAGGCGGCGATCCCGGCGACCTTGTCGCCCTCGCGCAGCGTCATCACGCGCACGCCCTGGGCGCTGCCGTCCTTGCGGGTGGCGATGCTTTCGAGCTTGGTGCGCACGACCTGCCCCTCGGAGCTGATCAAGATCACCTCTTCGTCGGCCTCGCTCACCTGGCGCACGGCGACAACCGGGCCTGTCTTGCGCCCTTCCAGTGGGATCAGGCGGACGCCCTGGGTTCCGCGGTGCTTGCGGGCGAAGGCGCCCACAGGGACGCGCTTGCCGTGACCGGTCTCCGTAAGGACAAGAAGGTCGGCGCCAGGCTCCGCCACGGCCATGGCAACCACAAGGTCACCCTGGCGGGCGAGGCGAATGCCGATGACGCCACCTGCGGTGCGGCCCATGGCGCGCGCCTCTCGCTCGTGGAAGCGGCAGATGCGTCCCTGGCGGGTGGCCATGACGAGGTCATCTTCGCCAGAGGTCTGAATCACCTGGGCAAGCTCATCGCCCTTATCAAGGGTGATGGCGATGATGCCGGTGGAGCGGACCTTCTCGAACTGCTCGATCGCCGTCTTCTTGATAATGCCCTTCTTCGTAGAGAAGGCGAGGTAGCTGCCCGGCGTGAAGCCGTTGAGGATGATCGTGGCGACTGGGGTCTCGCCCGACTCCACCTGTACGCCAGGAAGGTTGACGATCGGAATCCCCTTGTTCTGCCGCGAGGCGTCTGGGATCTCGTGCACCTTGGCGCTAAATCCACGCCCCTTGTTGGTGAAGAAGAGGGCGTAGTCGTGGGTGTTGGCGACCTGCAGCGTTGCGACCGCATCCTCTTCGCGCGTGGTCATGCCGATCACACCCTTGCCGCCGCGATGCTGCTGACGGTAGGTGGTCAGTGGCTGACGCTTGATGTAGCCGCGGCCAGAGATGGTGATCACCACGTCTTCGTCGGCGATCAAGTCCTCGTCGGACATTTCGCGCGTGGCATCTTGGGCGATCTTGGTGCGGCGCCGGTCGGCGAACTTCTCCTTCAGTTTGGCGAACTCGTCCGAGATGATCTTGGAGATGCGAGCTGGCCGGGAGAGGATGTCTTCGAGCTCGGCGATGTACTTGATCACTTCAAGGTATTCATCCTCGATCTTCTTGCGCTCGAGGGCGGCGAGGCGCGCGAGGCGCATGTCGAGAATTGCCTGCGCCTGTAGCTCGCTGAGCTTGAAGCGCTCCATAAGCTGCGTGCGTGCAACATCGACGTCGGCTGCAGCGCGAATCGTCTTGATGACCGCATCGAGATTGTCGAGCGCGATCTTGAGCCCTTCGAGGATGTGGGCGCGCTCACGTGCCTTCTTGAGTTCGTACTCGGTACGACGGCGCACGATGATGCGACGGTGATCGATGTGATGCTGCAGTACCGACTTCAGCGAGAGGGTCTGCGGCTGGCCGTCGACGAGGGCGAGCATGTTCATGCTGAATGCGGAGCGCAGCGGGGTGAGCTTCAACAGCTTGTTGAGTACCTTGTGTGGGTTCGCATCCTTCTTTACTTCAACATAGATGCGCATGCCGTCGCGGTCTGACTCGTCGCGCAGATCGGCGATGCCGTCGAGGCGCTCCTCTTTGACGAGGTCGGCGATCTTCTCAACGAGTGACGCCTTGTTTACCTGGTATGGAAGCTCGGTGATGATGATGGCAGTGCGATCGCCACGCGAGGCCTCTTCGAAGTGTGTTGCGCCATCAACAACGACACGGCCGCGTCCGTGCGCGTACATCTGTCGCACGGCGTCGATGCGCTCCGTTGCGCCAGTGAGTGGATTCTTGATGGTGTCGTAGCGGTACAGAATGCCGCCGGTTGGGAAGTCAGGCGCGTTGACGTACTTGCAGAGATCATCAACGGAGAGCTCTGGGTCGGCGATCAGGGCGATGGCGGCGTCGGCGATCTCACCAAGGTTGTGCGGCGGAATGTTCGTCGCCATGCCGACGGCGATGCCAGAGGAGCCGTTGACGAGCAGGTTCGGCAGACGCGATGGGAGAACGCTCGGCTCCTTCTGCGTGCCGTCGTAGTTCGGCGTGAAGTCAACGGTTTCGTGATCGATGTCGGCGAGCATCTCGCCAGCGATGGCGGTGAGGCGTGCCTCGGTGTAGCGCATCGCTGCGGCAGAGTCGCCGTCAACGGAACCGAAGTTTCCTTGGCCATCAACGAGCGGATGACGCATGGAGAAGTCCTGTGCGAGTCGCACGAGTGCGTCGTAGAGCGCACCGTCGCCGTGTGGGTGGTACTTACCCATCACCTCGCCGACGATCGCGGCGCACTTGCGATAGGCGGAGCCGCCAGAGAGACCCATCTCGCCCATCGTGTACAGAATGCGGCGGTGTACCGGCTTCAGGCCGTCGCGAACGTCGGGGAGCGCGCGCGCCACGATCACGCTCATCGCGTAATCGAGGTAGCTCGTTCGCATCTCGTCTTCGATGCGAATCGAACGGACGCTCACTCGTGCCTCGTCGCTCATGCTCTCATCGCCTCCTATACGTCCAGGTTCTGCACTTTGTGGGCCTCAGCCTTAATGAAGTCGCGGCGTGGCTCAACGCGCTCGCCCATCAGCATCTCGAAGATCTCATTGGCGACGGCGGCATCTTCAATACGTGCCTGCAGGAAGACGCGGTTCTCAGGATTCATTGCCGTCTCCCAGAGCTGCTCGGCATTCATTTCGCCGAGTCCCTTGAAGCGCTGCACGCTGACGTTCTTCGTCTTGAACGAGGCGATCGCTTCGTCGCGCTCCTTCTCGGTCGATGCGTACTTCGTCTCCTTGCCTGTGCTCACGCGATAGAGCGGTGGCTGGGCGATGTAGAGGTAACCCGCCTCGATGATGGCCGGCATGTAGCGATAGAAGAAGGTGAGGAGCAGCGTTCGGATGTGCGCGCCGTCTACGTCGGCGTCGGTCATGATGATGACGCGGTGGTAGCGCAGCTTCGTAATGTCGAAGCGGCTATTCGAATCTTCCATGCTGGAATCTTGAATGCCCGCACCGAGCGCCATGATCAACGTGCGAATGTTGTCGCTGCCGAGAATCTTGTCGATGCGCGCCTTCTCAACGTTGAGCAGCTTGCCGCGCAGTGGGAAGATCGCCTGGAATCGTCGATCGCGTCCCTGCTTTGCGGAACCACCGGCCGACTCGCCCTCCACGATGTAGAGCTCTGACTTCGCGGGATCGCGCTCTTGGCAGTCGGCAAGCTTGCCTGGAAGTGCGCTTCCCTCGAGCGCGCCCTTGCGCATGACGAGCTCCTTCGCCTTGCGCGCCGCTTCGCGTCCACGCGCGGCGTTGAGCGACTGGCGAATGACCTCTTTACCGTCAGAAGGATTCTCCTCAAGGAATTGCGTGAGGCCCTTGTTGACGGCGGTCTGCACGATGCCCTTGATCTCTGCAGTGCCGAGCTTTGCCTTAGTCTGGCCTTCGAACTGCGGATCAACGAGCTTCACGCTGATCACTGCAGTGAGACCTTCGCGCACATCTTCACCCGTGAGGTTTGGATCGTTATCTTTCATCGCGCCGTTCTTGCGGCCCCACTCATTGAGTGAGCTGGTGAGTGCGGCGCGGAATCCGGTGACATGTGTGCCACCGTCAATCGTGTTGATGTTGTTCGCGAAGGCGAGAAGTGTCTCCGACCATGAATCACTCTGGTATTGGAATGCAACCTCAACGCTCGTTGTGCCTTCCATCCCTTCGATGTAGACAGGTCGATCATGTGTGACCTTGCGCTTGCGATTCAGGTGTCGAACGAACGAGACGATGCCACCCTGGAAGTAGAAGGTTGCTTCGCGATCGGCGCGATCGTCAATCAACGTCATCCAGAGACCCTTGTTGAGATACGCGGATTCACGCAGACGATTTGCGAGCGTCTCGAATGAGTACTCGGTCGTTGAGAACATTTCTGGATCGGGCAAGAATGTGGTGAGTGTTCCGCGTCGGCCAGCCGAGGGATTTCCCTTGATCACTTTGGTGCGTGGCACGCCGCGCTCGTACTCTTGTGACCAAACAAATCCGTCGCGCGCCGATTCAACGCGCAGCTTGATGCTGAGTGCGTTTACAACGGAGACGCCGACGCCGTGGAGTCCGCCAGATACTTTGTATCCGCCGCCGCCAAATTTTCCGCCGGCGTGCAACACGGTGTGCACCACTTCAAGTGCATCTTTTCCGGTGGAGTGTTTGCCAACTGGAACGCCGCGACCATCGTCGGCGACCGTGATGGAATTATCTTTATTGATGCGCACAAGGATGCGCGTTGCATGCCCGGCCATCGCTTCGTCAACCGAGTTGTCGACGACTTCGTAGACAAGGTGATGCAAGCCGCGCTCATCGGTCGAGCCGATGTACATGCCGGGACGCTTGCGAACCGCTTCAAGTCCTTCAAGAACTTGAATGCTGGATGCGCCGTAGTCGCCAGATGCCTTTTTTGCGCGGCTACCCGTTGCGGCTACAGCACTCTTCTTTTCGGTCACTCACTCACTCCCTTGATCTGCTCTACGAGCCGATGCAGTTCTTCGTTTGAGTAGTAATCGATCACGATCTGTCCGCCCTTACCAGCAGGCTTCACGCGCACCGGAGTGCCGAGATGCCCCTCAAGATCGCGCTGCAGCGCAGCGAGCTCTTCACTTGGCAGTGCGCCAGGCTTTCGCTTCGTGGTGATTGTACCGCGCGCAGCACCGCGAACCGTTGACGCGGCCGCCTCGGCACCGCGCACCGTCACCGCATCGCGCACAAAGGTGCGCGCGAGCCACGCCTGCTCTGATTC
>CAMAXG010000030.1 GCA_945862225.1 Thermoflexus hugenholtzii JAD2
CGCACTAGTGAGCGCCGTGGTGTTTGCGTTACCGCTTCTGTGGCATCTGGCGTATCGCCTGAGGTGGCGCGGAGATACGGGCTTCTAGAGGCTCAGCCTCCGGCGATCTGCTCGCCGCCGTCGATCGTGATGGTGTTTCCCGTGACCCAGCTCATGCCTGGGGCTGAAAGCGCAACAATCGCGTGGCCAACATCATCTGGCGTGGTGAGGCGCTTCCCTGGATGCTTCTTCATCACCACGTCGATCCAGTCTTGGCTTCCTGGAATCTTGCGCAGGGCAGGAGTATCGACAACACCTGGACGCAGCGCCGTGACAGTTGCGCCTGGCACCAGCCGTGCAAGCTCAAGGGCGAGCTGACGGCAGTGCGCCTCAACGGCAGCTTTCGCTGCGGAGACGGCGCCGTACATCGGCACCGCCTTCGAGGCGCCCTCAGATGAGGTGGCGAAGATTCTGGTCGTGTTGCCGATCAGACCTGCGGCATACAGGTCCTGCGTCCAATAGACGAGGGAGTGCGCCATGACGTCAGAGGTCATATCCATCTGCTTGCGGGTGATCAGCGGCGTCTCGCCGTCGGGGAGGAAGGGCTGCAGGCTGCCGAATGCGAGCGAGTGCACCACGATGCCGAGCTTGGGGGTAAGGCCAGCCGCGCGGGCAGCAGCGAATTTCTCAGATAGCTGAGCAATGACCTCGCCGCGCTTTTCGTCATCGGCGGCGTTCCCGCGGATGTAGAGGGCCTCGACGCCGGTCGCCTTGACGGCAGCAATGGCCGCATCAAGCTTCTCGCCGCGGGAGCGACCCAGGTAGACGCCGCAGATGTTGTAGCCGTCCTCGGCCGCCAGGCGTGCCGTGGCCTCGCCAATGCCGCTTGAGGCGCCCAGAATCAGCGCCCAGCGCTGGACCTTTGGATCAGTTGCTCCCATATCGGCACCTCCCTCGTGCGGCGCCATGCGCCGCGTAGGTTCAGGGTAGCCGACCCACTCCGCCCTGTGCGCGTACGATCAGAGCATGGATAGCAGCGGTCGACTGATTCTCATGGCGGTACACGCCCACCCCGACGACGAGACGATCAGCATGGGTGGAACCCTTGCCACCTACGCCGCCACCCACAGCCCCACCACCGATACCTATGTGATTACCGGTACCCGCGGCGAGCTCGGCGAGATCGTCATCCCAGAGTGGGACACCCCCGAAGCGCACGAACGCCTTGGCGAAACCCGCATGGGCGAAATCGCTGCGGCGATGGCCGCCCTTGGTGTGACGCATTTCGAGAACCTCGGCTTCCGCGACTCGGGCATGGTCGGCGATGCAGGGAACGAGGATCCGCGGTGCTATCACCACCACAGCACGACCGATCTTGATGGCACAGCGGAACACCTGGTGCGCATCATCCGGCGCGTACAGCCCGACGTGATCGCTACGTACGACGACTTTGGTGGCTACGGCCACCCAGATCACATCGCCGCCGCACGCGTTGCGCGCCGCGCGTGGGAGGTTGCTGGCGATTCAACATGGCGTCCTGACGCTGGACCAGCATGGACACCGAAGAAACTCTACGAGGTGCGCACGCCAGATTCACAACGCGACAAGGTGCTCGCGCTGCTTGAGTCACGCGGCATCGAGTCGTGGTGGAGAGAACCGAAAGAGGCGACGCCTGAAGAGTTAGAGCAGGGGCACCAGTGGCGTGCGGCAATGGCGTGCCCGGATGATCTGATCACCACGCGCATTGACATCACAAAGCACCTTGGTGCGAAGCGCCGTGCGATTCAGGCACACGCAACGCAGATCAAGAGCGATGGCCCACTCCTTTCGTTGAGTGAGCAGGATTACATTGATCTTGGCGCCGTTGAGCAGTATCGACTTATTGAGCATCGACTACCGAGTGAACCGGCGCTGCCAGAGCGCGACCTCTTCGAGGGACTGCGCTAGCGAACGGTCTCCTGCGCAATGGCGCGATTCGCGCGAACACGTTTGCCTATTGACGTAATCAGCAGTGCAACAAGGAACGCGAACGTCTCGGTGAGCACGATGGACGCTCCTGAGGCAATGTCGAGCGCGTAGCTGACGTACAGCCCCACGAGCGACGAGGTAACGCCGATCAGCGCGGCGAGCGCAATCATCTGACCGAATCGTTTCACTAGGAGCTGCGCAGTTGCTGCCGGCGTGGTGATCATTGCCACAACAAGCACAATGCCAACCGCTTGCAGGCTCACCACAATGGTGACCGCAATGAGAATGAGGAGCAGATCGTCGAGGCGGCGCACCGGTAGGCCAGCGGCGCCAGCACCGAGTGGATCAAACGTTGCAAAGAGCAGCTCCTTCCATAGCATCCACACAATCAACAGCAGCAACGATGCCAGCACAGCGAGCGAGATGAGGTCGGCGAAGCTGATCCCCAACACATCACCGAAGAGGAAGTGAAAGAGATCACCAACGTAGTTGGGGATTGATGAGAAGAGCGCAACGCCGAGCGCAAACATGCCGGCAAACAAGACGCCGATCACGGCGTCGGCACGGAGCCCGGACCTTCGGGTGAGCGCGCCGATTCCGAGCGCGGTTCCGATTGCAGCGACCGCACCGCCCAGAATGATCGGTAGGCCAAGCAGATAGGCAAGCACCACGCCTGGGAAGGCGGAGTGGCTCACCGCATCACCAACAAAGCTCATCCCCTTCAGCACCACAAAAGCGCCGACGACGGCGCAGGCAACGCCTACAAGTGCACTAGCCACAAGTGCGCGCACGAAGAATTCGTATTCGAGTGGCGCAAGCAAGAAATCAATTGGGTTCATTCGTGGCCCTCGTGGCTGCCGTGCGCGTGATGTGGATCATCGAGGAGCACCACGCCGCCACCTGGGAGCGGAACAAGGTGACCGCCGTAGGTTTCTTCAAGAACTGCGCGGTCGAGCACAAGGTCCGCCTTGCCATGAACAACCACGCGCCCCGCAAGCGCCACAACGTCATGGAATCGCTGCGCAGCACAGGCGAGATCGTGCGTGGTGGCCACAACTGTTCGGCCCCGCGCAGCCTCTCCCTCAAGGAGGTTCATGATCTTCTCCTGCGTCGTTGGGTCAACGCCAGTAACAGGCTCGTCGAGCAGATAAAGGAGCGGATCAGCCGCAAGGGCTCGTGCCAAGAAGACGCGTCGTCGCTGCCCGCCGGAGAGCTCACCAATTTGGCGACGCGCCAGGTCGAGCATGTCAACTCGCTGCAGGGCATCCGCCACCGCGTCTCGATCAACGCTGCTTGGGCGACGAAGTGGGCCAAGCGATGGGGTGCGCCCCATCATCACCACCTCATCGACTGAGATTGGGAAACTCCAGTCCACCTGCTCGGCCTGCGGCACGTAGGCGACGCGCTTCGCATACTCACCCACGGGCGCGCCAAACACGTTGATGCTGCCACTCCACGGCTGCATGAGGCCGGCGATGCACTTGATCAGCGTGGACTTTCCGCCACCATTCGGCCCAAAGATTGCCGTGAGCGATCCAGTCTTCAGGGTGAGGTTGACGTTCGAGATTGCCGCTCGATCCCCATAGCCCGCGGTAACGCCAGAAATGGTGACAGCCTGGCCACCAGCACGCTCGGCAGCCAGGCTGTCTTCGTTATCTGATGGTGACACTGAGGTTGAACTCATTGCACCATCATCGCACTACTTGAACGAGGCGAGAATGGCGTCCGCATTCTTCTGCATTGCCCCAACATAGGTGTCGGCGGGCGCTGCACCGAGCGCGTCCGAGTAGAGGTCCTCGAGCACGACCGCTCCAGTCTCTGCAGCGATCTGATCCAAGACCTTTGAAGGGAACTGCACCTCGCTGAAGATGGAGGTCACCCCAGCGGCACGAATCGCCTCAATCAGCGCCGCAATCTCTTGGGCCGATGGGTCTTGCCCCGGCGCCTCGACTGCAACACCCACAATGGTGATTCCGTACGCACGGGCGTAGTAGCCGAATGCGTCATGGAACGTCACGATCTTGCGCTTCTCAGCGGGGATCGCGGCATACTTCGCCGCAACATCATTCTTGAGTGCGGTGAGCTGATCAAGGCCCTCACCGAACGCCAGTGCAATGCGATCTGCCAAATCGGCACGATCGTCTGACACACGCTTGGCGATGCGCTCCATGTAGAGCTGAGCGCCAGCCGGATCAAGCCAGATGTGTGGATCTGTTCCACCGTGGCCATGCTCATCCGTTTCGCCCTCTTCAGCACCAGCTTCGTGCTCTTCCTCAGTGCTCTCGATGTACTCAAACCCGGTTAGGTCTTCACCAAGCTCGAGAACGTCGGCTTCGGTCTTTCCAGCGCCCTCAAGCAGCGTGAGTACCCACTCATCAAGTCCGAGCCCGTTCATCACAATCAGGTCGGCGTCGGTGAGCTTTTGCGCATCGGCAGGAGATGGCTCAAACGTGTGAACGTCAACCCCTGCAGGAACGATGGTGTCGATCGTCACGGTGTCGCCGAGCGCAAGCTTGGCGATGTCTGCGAAGACGCTCGTCGTGGCGAGCACGACATAGTCGGGTCCGTTTGATGGCGATGCTGAGGCGGAACTGCCACCGCAGGCGCCGACGGTCAGCGCGATCGCCGCCACAAGTGCCGCCGCGCGACGCTGTGCGATTGATCCGATACTTAGTCTCATTAGAACTTTCTCCTTAACGCTTGGCTGGATGTTCCAACTTGTTGAAAAACAGCCCTACCTAGTTGGCAGAGCGGCAGTTGGGGCAGCGGCCGAACAGTTCGAGCCGGTGCGATTCAATAGTGAAGCCACTGCGACGAGAGGCCTCTGAGGTCACGGCATCAATGCCGCAATCCTCCACCTCTGCGATTGCCCCACAGGCCACGCAGACCAGGTGGTGGTGATGTGACGGCTCACACGGCACGTAGGCGTGCCGGCCATCTGGCAGGTCAACGCGCTCAACGAGTCCCTGCTCGGCGAGCAGGTCGAGGAGGCGGAAGATGGTGGCGCGGCCAACGCCAAGGCGACGCTTACCCGCATCGGCGATGAGGTCGGCCGCCGTGAAGTGACCGTTGCGCTTGGCAATGAGCGCCGCAATCTCACGGCGCGGACCGGTAAGGCGGACCCCCGCCTGGTCTAACGCTCGCAGCAGCTCATCGCTCATGGGGGGAGGCTAGCACACAATGAGACCAAGTATCAACACCCCGTTCTGGGGGTGCTTCGACCTGCCATCTTTGGGCGGGCTGGCCAATTGGGCGGTGCGGGTATGATCCATCTATGAGCATCATCAAGAACGCACTCGGGATCGGCGCCGTTGTCCTATCGGTGGGGCTCGTCGTGCTCCTCCTCTCCGGCTCCTTCAGCGGCAAGCCGACCGCAAGCGACTCGTTCACCCCGAACGTGCCGGTCTTCACCCCCGATGCAGCCTTCATTGACGGCCGAGGCATCGGCGCGACCGATGCCCCCGTCACCCTCGAAGTGTGGACCGACTTCCAGTGCCCCATTTGCGGCGTCTGGGCGAACGGCAGCGAGCCGTACCTCTATGAGAAGTACATCAAAGAAGGGAAGCTCCGAATCGAGCATAAGTTCTTCGCCTTCCTCGGCGAAGAGTCTTTCACCTCAGCGGTCGGCGCAGTCTGCGCTGATAAGCAAGACAAGTTCTGGGCGTATCACTCTCTGCTTTACGCAAACCAGGATGGAGAGAACGAGGGCGCGTTCAGCGCGCCACGACTACGCATTCTCGCGGAGGCCGCTGGCCTCGACCTGACTGCGTGGGACAGCTGCATCGCCGATCCTGCAATTCGCACTGAGGTAGAGGCGGAGAGCGCAGCCGCTCGCGCCGCTGGCGTCACCGGCACACCAACGCTGAAGATTGGCACTTGGATGCAGGCTGGCATCCCAGCAGAGGCTGACCTCTACAAGCGCATCGACGACGCCCTCAAGCCGTAACCCAATGCGTGCCGCACGGTTCGGCGCAGTCGTCTCCGCAATCGGAACGGTCATTGCCACGTATCTGCTCGCCATTCGCTACGCGGGCATTCCCGCGATTTGTGGGCCAGCACTCGGTCCGTTTGGTGGCTGCGCCAAAGTTGAGGCATCGGTCTACTCAAGCATCGGCCCAATCCCTATTGCACTTGTTGGGGTAATTGGCTCACTGGTTCTACTCGCCTCATCGGTTCACTACCTTCGTACGCGCTCAACCATCTCACTCAACATCTGGGTACTCGCAGCAGTCGTTGGCGCCGCCATTGAACTCGTGTTGATTGCCATTCAGGCATTCGCTATCGGCGCATGGTGCGGCTGGTGCTTGATGTATGGGCTCACCATCATTCTCTCTGCCGTTGCTGCTGTCATTGCTGCAGTGCAGGCCGAACGCGGTGCAGCTGCGCGCTAAGTCGCTGCAACGCCGGATTCGGCGCAATATCCATCTCACGCAACGCTGACACTGCTCGCGCCGCCGCTCGTCGCGCGCCAGCGATAGAGCCGCTCTCTTCAAGCAGGAGCGCCAAGTGTTCCAGCATCGCGCCATCTGTTGGGTCAATGCGTACGGCGCGCAGTGCAAGGTCAATCGCGCGATCAATGTCGCCCACGGAGTACGCCGCAACCATTTCGCGCTCAATGACGGCGAAGATCCCAACGTCGAGCGCGCTGCGGTGCTGCTCCGCCCATGGTTCAAATGGAACCTCAACGCCGAACGGCCCGAGATACGAGTCGAGGAGATCATCGATCTGATCGACCCGTGCGCGACGACGAACCGCGTCCAGCGTGCTTCGCAGTTGTGCTGAATCGAAGCTCACAAGATCAAGGTTGACCGTGACCATCTCGGCCTCATGGCGAATGTATGGCGTAGGCGACCCCTCCTGCAGCGCAAGGTCGTAGTCAGGGTCGAGCGCGCGTCGTAGGTGATAGATGGCCTGATTGAGCGAGTTCAGCCCAGCTTGCGCCTCTGCTTCGGGCCAGAGCGCATCAATCGCCTCGTCGCGCGTTGCAGCATGTCGTGGTCGTGTGGCGAGATAGTGCAGCAGCGCTACCGATCGCGGCCGGATGGCAGTCCCTTCAATCCTTCGCCCCGCCACCTCGATGCTGAGCGGGCCAAGATCGTGCACGACCGCCACTGGACTAACGACGCGCGGGACCGGGCTGTGTTCAGGTGCAATCTCTGCGCTGTCTGACACCGCGCCAAGGTGGTGCGGGAGGTTCAGCGTCTCTGCAATGAACCGGGGGATCGTCCAGCCCGTTTCGCCGAGCTCATCTTGGTCAGCAGGGGCGATGAGGAGCCCCTCCTCCCACAGCGCGTGGAGCAGCTCGGGGTTCGCCTCTTCTCCCGCTGGGTGGGCGAGACGAGCCAGAAGTGGCCCACTGCCCCCAACAACATCCCGCCGGATGAACTCATCAAGCTCGGCACGGTCACCGCCCTCACGCATCTGATCAAGCCACGTTGCAAGGATGCCGCCGTTCCCCGCCGCCGCGCGGCGCGCCTCCTCAAGCGCCGTCGGCGCACCACTCCAACCTTTAGCCTCGGCAATCTGTCGTGTCTGCCGCGGCGTAACGCGCAGCGCCGCCGCACCGATGTGCATCACCTGTCGTTTTGCGCGCGCCGCAATAAGGCGCAGTTGCGCAACTCGCCGCCCAATCAGTGCAACACGAGAGCGGTCTGGCGCGCGCTCGGCAAGTGCACGTAGAAATGCGAGGCCCTCCGGTGATTCGGCAAGTGCATCCGCGTCGTCGATGACGAGGATTAGTTCACTGTGCGGTGCTGAAAGATCGGCAATCAAGGCTGCTGCGCAGACAGCCGCCGTCTGCCGCTGGCGAACCGCTCGAGCAAGGCGCGGCAAGCGCGCGCCATCATCCTCATCGGCGGCGAGATGCAGGGCATCGTCTAACCCACGGCTCGCCCGCAACCACCGCATTGGTCGGTCGGCGCGAATGCCCCAGGCGGCGACGGCGCTGCTCTTGCCGTACCCAGCACTGCCGCAAATCAGTGCCAGCCCACCGTCGGTGAGGTCGTCAAGTGCAGCATCGATGCGGGGCCGAGCTGGATGAACACGAGGGGTTCTCATCATCGTGCAGTCCTCCACGTCGCGCCGCCGTGGGCGGTGCCCGCGGGTCGGCTGGGCGGATACTGAGCCAGAATCGCGTACCGGCGACGTATCAGTCGCGCATCATGCGCCGCAGTGGCGAGCGTCCACCCCTACAATCCCCCCATGACCACCAAGCACCGCCTGATCATTGACTGCGATACGGGGACCGATGACGCCGTTGCGCTGATGCTCGCTGCGCTGCACCCAGAGATCGACCTGATCGGTGTAACGACCGTGTTCGGCAATGCGCCGCTGTATGCGACCACGACGAACTCACTCTCGGTTCTGGAGCTGATCGGCAAGGGGCACATCCCCGTGCACGCCGGATTCCCGCGACCGCTAGTGCGCAAGACAATGCCGTCTGAGCGCTTCTTTAAGACCGATAGCGTGCAGGACCCGCACGGCACCTATCTCGACATTCCACGTAGCGCGAGCAAGCCAGCTTCGGAGCGAGCGGTGGAGTACCTCATTGAGACGTACCGCAACGCGACACAGCCGATCACGCTGATGCCGATTGGGCCGCTGACGAACATCGCTGCAGCCGTTGCGCTAGAGCCGCGCTTCGCCGAGTGGGTGCCGAAGTTGATCATCATGGGTGGCGGCCATGAAGTGCCGAACATTTCGGCGTCGGCGGAGTTCAACATCTGGGCCGACCCCGAAGCTGCCGCGAGCGTCTTTGAGGCGGGCTTCAAGGATGTGCTGATGGTGCCGCTCGACGCTACGCATAAGGCGCTCGTTACGGCCAAGGAGTGCGCGGCATTCGGCGCGCTTGGTACCCCTGCAGGGATGGCGACCGAGACGGTGATCAAGCGACGCATCGGCAGTTACGAGAGTAGCCAGAAGATGGATGTTCCAGAGTCGGCACCGGTGCACGACGCGCTCTGCGTTGCGGCGCTGGTGGAGCCCGACATCATCACCACGAAGCGCTGCCACGTTGCAGTGGAGACCACCGGCACGCTGACCCTCGGCCGCACCGTTGTTGATACGCATCACCGTGGCGGCAAGGAGCCGAACGCCGACGTTGCCTTTGACGCCAACGCCCCGCGATTCATTGCGCTGATGATGGAGATCTTCGGACAGCGATGAGCGGCCTCGGCGAGGCGGCACTCCCGGGCGAGGCAGGCCCCAACGACCTTGATGCCGCTGGTGAGGCGGCCCTCGACCAGGCGCTCCGTTCGGCCTGGATGCCCGTCTGCCAAAGCGCTGAGCTGACCGACCGGCCACTCCCCGTTCGACTCGCAGGCGAAACCCTCGTCCTCGCCCGTCTCGGCGAGGCCGTCGCCGCCTTCCCCGACCTCTGCGTGCACCGTGGCACTGCCCTCTCGCTCGGCTGGGTTGACCCGGGCACGAGTCCCGCCCCCGATGGGAGCCCCGCTACTGGCGAGGCCTGCCTCGTCTGCCCGTATCACGGCTGGAGCTACGGACAGAGCGGTGAGGTGAAGCGCATCCCCGCCGTTCACGGCCGCGCGATCCCGCGCCGTGCCCGTATTGAGCGCTACGCCGCCGTTGAGCACATGGGCCTCGTCTGGGTGCTGCTGGAGCCAGGCCCTGGCGGCTGGGAGAACCCAGCGCCGCTCTATCCGCTCCCTGAGGCGCCGTGGTGGGGTGACCCCTCGCTGCGCACCATTCCGATCACCACCTACGACTGGCAGTGCTCACCTGCGCGTCGCATCGAGAACTTCATCGACTTCAGTCACTTCCCCTGGGTGCATGAGGGGATTCTTGGTGACCGCGCGAAGCCGCTCAGCCCCGACCATGTGGTGGAGAGCACGGAGACCACGATCAGCTTCCAGATTGCACTCGAAGAGCCGCAGACCAGCGTGAAGGGCGATGTGGCACCAGGCGCGAAGGTGCAGCGCGATCCAACGACCTACACGGTGCACCTGCCGTATTCCGTCACCCTCGACCAGCAGTTGCCCGAGGGGAATCGCTTCGTGCTCTTTATCGCAGCATCACCGCTCTCTGCAAAAGAGACGCGCACATTCACGTGGAACGCACGCAGCTATCGACTAGATCCATCAAACGACACCGAGCTCGCCGACTTCCAGCGACTGATTCTTGATCAAGATCAGCCGATCACTGAATCGCAGCGCCCTGAGGCACTACCCGTTGATCTCTCAGCAGAGCTGCATATCGCTGGGCCAGATCAAGCATCGATTGAGTTCCGTCGTCATCTCGGAAAGGTCGCGGCGCGACATCGCGCCAGAGAGCGCGCTACGAAGTAGCAGCTGCTGCGTCGACACGCAAGATTCGCCAAGCGAACGGAACCGATCCAATGAGAATAGCTCCACCAATTACGAAGACCGGGAACGCGCCGATCTCGCCATAGATCACTCCGCCAACAATTGAAGAGACAGAGATGGCAAGGCCAAACGACACCGCCTGGAAGAGCGCCTGCCCAGTTGCCTGCAGCTGCAGTGGGACAATCGCACGTACCGTCAACACGCTCCCGAGGAGCGTGCAGGCATATCCAACACCAACGAGGCCGCGCATAGCGCTAAGCGCGAACGGCGAAAAATCAAAGGCGTAGCCGAAACAGCAGAGCCCAAGGGCAACCAGACCGATGGAATAGACAGCGCGCATGCCGAAGCGAAGTGCAACGGCGCCGCCAATCAGAAAGAATGGGATTTCGACGGATGCAGAGATCGCTGCGCTGAGTGTCACCATCGCAGCGTCCCCCCCAACCTCTTGAATGCGCAGGGCACCGTAGGAGTAGAAGATGCCAGCACCAAGGTTGACCAAAAGGCTCAAGAGGAGAAACGAGAGAAGTTTTGGTGACTGTGCGAACGCTAAGCTCACCGTACCGAATCGATCTCGCCAATCACCAGCAACTGCAATCTCTGCGTTACCGCCCGCAAGCTCACTGCGCTCTGCCTCGAGTTCGTCTTCGCTCACAACGCGATGGCGTCGGTGTGTAACGCGAAGACCAAGGGTCCCTATAAGAACAATCAGCGCCCCGGCCCCATAGAGCGGCCCAACAAGAAATGCGCCGCCAGCAACCACGAGAACGCCGCTAACTAGGCCGGTTGCGGCGTAGCTGGCGCTCGTGACAGCGCGCAACGTTCCCCAGTTCCCCTTCACCTCAGCGAGTCGCTCCATACCGATGGCGTCGAGGAGCGGCACAATTCCCGCGCCCGCGAAGGCGGCGAGCATTGAACCAGGAATGCCCGCAACTGGGCCTGCCGCAAATGCAAACACCCCGATGGCGGTGGCGAAGATCGCGATGCGGAATGTTGCGACGCGGCCGAGGGTCGCGTCGCCAAGGTGTCCCCAGATGGGCGCCGCAGCAAGCGCAAGGATCGAGTTAATCGCGCCCACGAGCCCGATCGCTTCAAAAGAGACGCCACGATCGCGAAAGACGATGGAGCTGAAGGGGAGATAGCAGGCCTGCATGATGCCGACCACCAGGTAGAGGTACGAGGCGCGGCGCATTCCAGGTCGGAGAAGCATGAGAGACATGCCCCTACATTACTGGCTCGCTGTCGCCTCCGCCTTGTGCGCCATCGTTGCGCTCACGAACCAAGTTAACAAAGCGCGTCTGCTCTTTCATGAAGTAGAGCTGGCCGGCGCCCGTTGGGCCGTTGCGGTGCTTGGCGATGCTGAAGTCGATCGCCTCACCAACCGCATCTGTCTCTTCAATGCGATCAGCCTTGCGCCACAAGAAAATCACGACGTCGGCGTCTTGCTCAATGGCTCCCGACTCACGCAGGTCTGAGAGACGTGGCTCCTTTGAGTCACCGCGCATCTCGGTCTGACGCGAGAGCTGGCTTAGCGCAAGCACCGGAATGCCGAGTTCGCGCGCAAGTGCCTTAAGGCCACGCGAGATCTCGGAGACCTCTTGCACGCGGTTTGACTCACGCCCCGAAGAGCCAGGCTGCATCAGCTGCAGGTAGTCAACGATCAGCAGATCAAGTCCATGCTCCATCTTGAGTCGTCGCGCCTTAGTGCGCAGCTCCATCACCGAGATGCTCGCCGTGTCGTCGATAAAAATCTTTGCGCGCGAGAGGCTCTCCATTGCGCCAGCGATCTTTGGGAAGTCCATCTCGGCAAGGAAGCCGCTACGCAATTTGAATGAGTCAATCTTGGTGACGCTTGACAACAAACGCAGCACCAGTTGCTCCTTGCTCATTTCCAGTGAGAAGACGCCAACCGACTTTCCTTCGCGCACTGCGGCGTACTCAGCAATGTTCAGTGCAAGCGACGTCTTACCAACCGATGGTCGCGCCGCAAGCACGATGAAGTCGGACGCCTGGAGTCCTTGCGTCTTGCTGTCGATGTCGGTGAAGCCGGTGCGCAGGCCCATGAGCTGTCCGCGGTTCTGGTGCAAATGGTCGAGTCGCTCATATGCCTGGCCGAGCAGCGTCTCAAGTGCGGTGAACCCCGACACTGTTCGTCGCTCACTGATCGCAAAGAGTTCTGACTCGGCGCGATCAATCGCTTCAATCGCGTCAGCAGGGTCTTCGTACCCAATAGAGGCAATGCGACCGGCGGCGCTAATCAGCCCGCGCAGCACCGCCTTGCGTTCCACGATCTTTGCGTACTGCTTGGCGTGCACCGCTGTTGGCGTGCGATCGCACAAGTCGGCGAGTGCGGCTCGTCCGCCGATCTCTTCGATCTGGCCGCGGCGCTCCAGCTCTTCGGAGACGGTGAGGATGTCGATCGGCTGGCGCTGCTCGTACAACGAGAGCACAGCGGCGTACACCTTGCTGTTCGCCGGCTTGTAAAAGTCCGCAGCCTTGAGCGTCTCGGAGACTTCGGTAATCGCGTCGCCATCGATCAGGATGGCGCCGAGTACGGACTCTTCGGCCTCGGAGGACTGTGGTGGGAGTTGGCTTGTCATGCTCGTATTCTCTCAGCCGCGCCGTTGACGCTCTAGATGGATGCCCACAAATCTGCCTCAATCTCTCCACGAAGAGGGGATCGGGCCCCTTCGGCTGTGGATAAGTCGGCGCCCGGCGCCGAGGCGCGGGCTAGTGAACGCGGCGGAGAACGCCGACGAGCACACCCTGCACGTTCACGGCGGGGTAGTACATCGGCTTGTACGCCTTGTTCGCTGGCTGCAGGCGCACCCGACCGGTCTCGCGGAAGAGTTGCTTCAGGGTGACCTCGTTCTCTTCGACCTGAGCGACCACGATGTCGCCATCGGCGGCCACCTTGCTCGGCTTGATCACCAC
>CAMAXG010000031.1 GCA_945862225.1 Thermoflexus hugenholtzii JAD2
GATCACGGCAATTGTGCAGCCTGGTGGCTCGCGTCGCGATGCAGCGGCAATTGAAATTGCCGATCGTCACGGCATCGCGATGGTCTTTACCGGGCGGCGGCACTACCGACGCTAACGCGCTACACCCAGCGCAACGCCGCCTGATCCCACGCGCCGACACAGAGTGCAGCAGCTTCGCCTTTAGCGCGTCGCTGCACATCACGCAACTCACGAGCCGTACCGTGCCACCCCGGCGCCTTTAGCGCTGGAGAAATGTCGGCGAGTGGCGCCAAGACAAAGAGACGCTCGGCTGCAGATGGATGCGGAACGACAAGTGGCCGATCAGCATCGGCGCCATCGGGTTCCGTGCCGTGCGGTCGCGGATGCACCACGGCAATCTCTTCCATGGCAATGATGTCAATGTCGAGACGACGCGGACCGAACCGCACCGTTGGTACGCGACCGAAGAGCCGCTCCAGTTCCTTGACGCGCGTGAGCACCTCCACAGCTGCAGCGGCCGGTTCTTCAGGAAGCGTCGCGCGCATCCGAAGCGCGGCGTTGAAAAACTCTGGCTGATCCACAAGGCCAACGGGTGTGGTGCGATAGAGCGGCGAGACCTGCTCAAGGTTCCAGCCGGGAATGTGCGCGAGTGCGACGACCGCCTCGGCGAGCGTAACGACAGGGTCGTCGAGATTGGCTCCGATCCCTAGGTGCACAACGAGCTCACGCATGTGCCCGACGGTAGCGCCGCGTAGGATCTACTGCATGGAAGAGGTAGAGCGTCTCATTCGCGAAGAGGCCCAACGAGAGGGCTCGATCAGCTTTGCGCGGTTTATGGAGCGCGCTCTTCTTGAGCCAGGGCTCGGCTACTACGCAACCGCCCAGCGCCGGGCTGGTCGAAGCGGGGACTTCATGACCGCGCCAGAGCTGCACCCTATTCTCGGCGCCGCCATCGCGCAACTTGCTGCCGCAACGTGGGAGCGCCTCGGCCGCCCCGCCACCTTCCGCTGGCGCGAGTACGGCGCCGGCGAAGGGACCCTCTTACTGGCGGCACTTGACTATCTCGCCCGCGAGGGGCACCCCCTCCTCGACGCGCTGGAGGTTTCGGTGAGTGAGGCGAACCCACACCGCCTCGCCGATTTGACCGCCGCACTAGCGGCGCTCCCTGGCGGGGGGCCGCCCCTCGTCACGCCGGCAAGCCCACCCGTCGCAGGGATCGTGGTCGCCAACGAGTTCGCCGACGCCCTCCCCTTCCACGTCGTGGTCGGGCGCGCCGCCGCCCCAGGTGGCTTCACCGAGCGCCGCGTGGCGGTTGATGCTGTAACAAATGCCCTCACGTGGGCCGAGGGGGCGCCCGATCCAGGGGTCGCTGAACGGCTCGCCCCCCTCATGGCCGCCTGGCCACCCCTGGCGGAGGGGCAGCTCGCCGAGATCTCACCAGCCACCGCCGATTGGGCCCACGGGCTGGGTGGCGAACTCACCGAAGGGGTCGTGATCGTGCTTGATTACGGTCGAGAAGGGGTCGCCTTGCGGGACCCCGCCAGCCGCATGGCTGGAACCGCCCTCGCCTACCAGGGCCACCGAGCGACCGCGGACCTCCTGAGCGAGCCGGGGAGCCGCGACCTGACCGCCCATGTGGACCTCACCCTGTTGCGGACGGCGGCAGAGGCTGGCGGGCTCCGCCACCTAGCGAGCACGAACCAGGCCAAATTTCTCGCAACCGCGGGGGTCGACGGCGAAGTCGCCCGAACGCGCACAGGGCCAGCGGCAACCCTCGAAGGGGCGATCGCCCTGCGCTCCGCACTCGCCCAACTGATGGATCCGCGCCGCATGGGCGGATTCGCCGTGGAGGTGTTTGTGGCGGGGAGTTCTCCAGGGGCAAATACGCTCGCCGACCCCGCATCGCCACTCCCCGGAACGGCGGCTCCGAATCGCCCCCTCGTCTAGAATCCGAGCGTAATCACCCGAGCCCCCGCTACGGGGTACGCGCCGGGTTGATGGATCGAACGGGGGAGTTTCATGACAGGACTCTGGTACGTCCTCGGTTTCGCAGTCGCAGGCGCCTCCTTCGTTTTCCTTACCATCGGCCTCGCCTGGCTCATCTCCCACCGCACGCGCGGCAGCCGCGGCAAGCAGGTCCCTTACGAGTCGGGCATCGACACGTACGGCGACACCCACGGACGCTTCGGCCTCTCCTTCTATTTGTACGCACTCCTCTTCGTCGCCTTCGACGTTGAGATCGTCTTCATCTACATCTGGGCACTGAACTTCAAGGTGCTCTTGATGGACGGCCTGATCTCCATGGCGATCTTCATCGGCGTGTTGCTCGTCGGCCTTGCCTACGCGTGGCGCAAGGGGGTCCTCTCATGGCGATAACGCGCGACCCGAAATTCAGCAACCTTCCTGAAGTGCAGCCAGACGGCAGCGTTCAGTTGCCCGCAACCGTTGGCAACACGTTGTGGAGCACCGACGACCCGCGCGCATACGGCGGGCTACCACTCGAGGCACATCCAAACCTTGAGCTCGCGCGCTACGACGCAACCGGCGACGGCCGCGTTGATGATGCGCGCTGGGGTGGTGCGCTCTCCGCCATTCCAACAAAGGCCGACGTTGTGCTCGACCTGATTCGCGCAAACAGCTTGTGGCCGCTGCTCTCTGGTCTCGCCTGTTGCGCCATTGAGATGATGTCAACGGCAACACCAAAGAACGACATCGATCGTTGGGGTATGTTCCCGTTCCGCGCCAGCCCACGTCAGGCCGACGTGTTGATCGTTGCTGGAACACTCACCACAAAAATGGCTGAGCCACTCATTCGTTTGTGGGAGCAGATGCCTGAACCAAAGTGGGTCGTTGCAATGGGTGACTGCACCTGCTCTGGCGGACGCTACAAGCGCAGCTACTCCGTGGTGCAAGGAATTGATCGCGTGATGCCTGTTGACGTGTACATCCCTGGTTGCCCACCGCGACCAGAGGGTCTGATCTACGGAATGATGAAGCTGCAGCAGTTGGTAAAAGATCGACGCGGCCACTGGCCAGAGCGCGCGATCGGCCCAACCGTTCCGAAGGGGATCTAAATGGATCGCCGTCTCGCCGCACTACTACAAGAGAAGTTTGGCGAGCGACTCCTCACACCTGTTCGTCAGCGATACGACGAGAGCGAGATTCGCGTTGCGCTCAAAGATGCAACCGACACGTTGCGCACACTGCACGACGATCCGGCGTTCCGATTCGAAATGCTGATCGATCTGTGCGGCGTCGACACCGGCGAAGAGATGCAGGTCGTGTATCACCTCTCCTCGTCAACGAGCGGCGATTGGTTGCGCGTGATCGTTCCAGGTCTTGATCGAGTGGCGCCACGCATTGCATCGGCAACATTCATGTGGCCAGGCGCCGAGTGGATGGAGCGCGAGGCCTACGACATGTTCGGCATCATCTTCGAAGGGAATCGCGATCTGCGCCGCATCTACATGCCAGACGATTACCGCAGCTTCCCGCTGCGCAAAGATTTCTATCTCGCCGACGACGCATCGCGCTCACCTGCCGCTGGCGTGCGCAACATGGAGCGCGCCGGAACACCAGCCGACGCAACCGCAGCAACGGTGCTCCGCAAGAGCCCAGGGGTATAGGAATGACACAGCAGATGCGCCCATCGCTCGACGATCCACGCGTCGCGATTCCCGCCGAATCGACGTGGTACGAGCCGGCACCAACGCCACAAACTGAGCGACAGGCAGAATTCCTTTCGTTGCGCGAAGGCGAGATGTTCGTGAACATGGGGCCACAGCACCCATCAACACACGGCGTGCTTCGCGTGATCATCAAGGTGAATGGCGAGAAGGTTGTCGACCTTGATCCAGTGCTCGGCTATCTGCACCGTGGCGTGGAGAAGCTCTGCGAGAACGCCGACTACCACCAGGCGATCTGCTACACCGACCCACTCGAATATGTGAGCTCACTCTTCTGCGAAGCGGCACCAGTCGCCGCGTTTGAGAAGTTGATGGATGTGGATGTGCCGCGCCGCGCGCAATACATTCGCGTGCTCACGATGGAGCTCAACCGCATCGCGAGCCACACGCTCTTCCAGGGCTGGATGGCGCTCGACCTCGGCGGCATCACTCCGATCCTCTGGGCGTTCATTGAGCGCGACGAGATCGTTGACATGCTTGCCGCCCTCACCGGCCAGAAGCTCCTCTACAACTACTACCGAATCGGCGGCGTGAACGGCGACCTGAACCATGAGTTCATGAGCCGCCTCGGCACCTGGATGAGCCGCGCAGCCGCGCAGATTGACTCAAACCTGGCCCTGATCAACGAGAACGAGATCTTCGTGCGCCGCACGCGCGGCCTCGGCGTTCTCGATGCAAAGACAGCGCTCAAGATGGGCGTGACCGGTCCGAACCTGCGCGCGAGCGGCGTGCCGTTCGACCTGCGCCGCGACCGCCCATATCTCGTTTACCCAGAGCTGGAGTTCGACGTGCCAACGCGCGACGAGGGCGACTCGCTGGCCCGCTACCTGGTGCGCATGGACGAGATCAAGCAGTCGATCCGCATCATTGACCAGGTCCTTCACGAGATGCCCGACGGCCCAGTGATGGCGAAGCTGCCGCGCCTTCTTCGCCCGCGACCAGGGCGCGCATTTGGCGCCGTTGAGGGGCCGCGCGGCGTGTATGGCACCTACGCGATTAGCGACGGCACCGATCAGCCATTCCGCATGCGCATTCACGACCCATCATTTGTGCACCTACAACTTGTTGGGCCACTCACCAAGGGGAACCTCATCGCCGACACCATGGCGGTGATGGCAAGCCTTGACCCAGTCATGGGTGGAGTCGACAAGTGAGCGGCGCATCGATGGCCTGGAATCGCCTCACACCAGCAGGTCGCGTCCTCGCGGTGCTGCTCCCCGTTCTTGCGATTGGTGGCGCACTGACAACTGCACTACTCGTGGCGTTTGGCGGAGCTATCGCCGCAACGATCGGCGCGAACCTGCCGATCGTGCGCTTCCTCGTCGCCTCCGTCGTCACCTTCCTCATCTCGGTTCCTGTTGCATTCCTCTTGATCTACATGGAGATGAAGATCATTGCGCTCATGAACCTGCGCATTGGACCTGATCGCATCGGCCCAGCCGGCGCCGTAATGAGTGTGGTGCACGGGCTGAAGGTGTTGATGAAGGAGGACTACACGCCACCGAGCGTTGACGTGCCAGTCTTCACCCTCGCGCCAGTCGTCGTCTATCTCGCGAGCTTCATGACGCTGTTGGTGATCCCATTCGCGCCAGAGCTTACGAGCATGGGCTTCGAGCTCGGACTCCTCTACTTCTTTGCAATCGGTGGACTCAGCGTTGTTGGCCTGATGATGGCGGGCTGGTCCTCGTTCAATAAGTACTCGCTGCTCGGCGGCATTCGCGCCGCAGCACAGGCCATCAGCTACGAGATTCCGCTGACGCTCTCCGTCGTGGGAATCGTCATCCTGACCGGCACACTCTCGCTCCCGAAGATCGTCGCCGCGCAAGATGGCTCGTTCCTTGACTGGTTCATCTTCCGCCAGCCGCTTGCGGCGATCATCTTCTTTATTGCCATTACCGCTGAAGCAAATCGCACGCCATTTGACAACGCCGAGGCTGACCAAGAGATCGTCGCCGGGTTCGCCACTGAGTATTCAGGCATGCGCTTCGGATTCTTCTTCTTCGCGGAGTACGTAAACGTGTTTATTGTCTCGGCACTCTTTAGCGCCGTCTTCCTCGGTGGGTCAAACCCACCAATTCACATCGACCTGAATCCGCAGATTTTGATTGACTTAAGTGCGCTCGGTATTGGGTTGCCACTCATTGCAGGCATTGCTCCAGTACTCGGCACACTGCTCTTCGCGGCACCGATCTGGTTCGCAAGTTCGCGCATCAAGGGTTGGCAGGCACTCGTTGCCGGATTCTTGATCTTCGGTGGCGTGTCAACCGCAGCGGTCGGCATCTGGGCCTTTGTGATGCTTCCGCCAGTTGCCAGCCTCATCTGGTTCTTGATCAAGACGTTCGCACTTGTCTTCACCTTCGTGTGGATGCGCGGAACGCTGCCACGCGCACGAATCGACCAGCTGATGGGCTTCGCCTGGAAGTGGCTGCTGCCAGCATCACTGCTTAACATTTTTGCTACGGCATTTGCCGTGCTGATTGCGGGGAGGTAGTCATGCCACGAATTCCTGGAGCCGGTCTCGTTTCGGGAATGCGCCTGACGCTGACGCGCTTCTTCCAGCCGAAGCGCACGGTGATGTATCCAGAGGTGAAGCCAGACATCGCGCCGCGCAACCGCGGCCGACTCGAGCTAGTCACCGACGAACACGGCACGCTGAAGTGCGAGACCTGTTTCCAGTGCGCACAGGCATGTCCGATCGAGTGCATCGACATGGGCGGCACCGACACGAAGGGGCGCTTCGCCGTGCATTGGGGTCCCGCCGAGCAGTACGCCGAGCGTCGCGAAGAGTCGGCGATGCGCCGCTCCGGGCGAACCGTTTCTGACGCAGCTGCGGCAACGGGGGCAACCATCAACATTGCGAAGGTCGACGAGATTCTTGAAGCGCACGACTACGACCCGCATCACATGCTTGCGATCCTCGAAGCGATTCAGG
This sequence comes from Thermoflexus hugenholtzii JAD2, assembly GCA_945862225.1. Classification (GTDB taxonomy): domain Bacteria; phylum Chloroflexota; class Limnocylindria; order Limnocylindrales; family Limnocylindraceae; genus Limnocylindrus. Next base: position 6,598 of record CAMAXG010000031.1, read on the forward strand.
GGGCGTACGGCTACCTCCCTGTCGATGCGCTGAAGCGCGTCAGCCGCGCGACGGGCGCCTGGTACGCCATGGTCTACGGCACCGCCACCTTCTATAAGCACCTCGCCTTTGAGCCAGGGGTGACCCGCTCGATCGCCGTCTGCCGCTGCGCCAACTGCCTTGTCTCCGGGGCGGGCTCGGTGATGGGCACCCTCAGCTACGAGTTCGGCACCGAGTTCGGCCGAGCGATCCCATGGAGCAACCTGCGCCTCGAGTCGCTTCCGAGCCACCTCCCCGACGCACCGTCGCCACTGGTGGTCATTGATGGGGAGCCGCAGCGCGACCTCAGCGCCAAGAACGCCGCCAGTTGGGCCGCCGCCCTCGCCGGCAGGTACGCGGCATGAAGCGCCTGAACGCCCCCAAGGGCTGGAGCCAGCTCCTCTTCGTGGCGCCGACCGAGCCATGGGCGGCACTCCGCGCCGCCGCGTCGGCGGGCTCTGCCGCGACGACCGCAACGCTGATCGACGCCGGCCTCCGCGGTCGTGGGGGTGGCGGCTTCCTTACTGGAGCGAAGTGGCAGGCAACTGCCGCCGAGCCAGCCAGCCAGTACTACGCCGTCGCGAACGGCTACGAATCTGACCCCGCTGTCTTCACCAACCGCCTCCTTATGGAAGAGAACCCACAGGCGATCGTTGAAGGGCTCGCCATCGCTGCCCTCACCGTCGGCGCCCGCGAGGCGTTCATCGCCGTGCGCGCCGAGTACACGGAAGCGATCAAGCGCCTCGAAGCGGTCATCACCAACGCCGAACGAGAGGGAATCCTCGGCGCCACGCTGCTTGGCACCGGTCGCGAACTGATCATCACGGTTCGACCACTCCAGGGATCGAGCATGATCGGCGAAGAGACCGTGCTGATGAAGGCGCTTGCTGGCAAGCGCGGCCAGCCAGAACAAACACCGCCCTACCCATCAGAGGTCGGCTACCTCGGTAAGCCAACCGCCGTGAACAACGTCGCCACACTCGCCGCCGTTCCGTGGATCCTCACCAACGGCGCAGCCGCTTACGCGCAGATTGGCGACACCGCGCACCCGGGCACGGTGCTCGTGCAGATCAGCGGATCGGTCGCGAACCCTGGCGTTCTTGAGGTGCCAACGGGCACACCGCTGAACGAGATCCTTGCGGCGGCGGGCGGCACCGCCAGTGGCGCAACGATCAAAGCGCTTCTTGTTGGTGGGCCAACGGGCGGATTCATTCCGGCGAATCTCTTCGGTGGCACACCCTACAGCGGCGCGGGCCTCAAGGGCGTTGGCGCGCATATCGGCTCGGGCGCACTCCTTGCGCTCGACAACTCCGTCGCCATTCCAGAGCTCGCCACCATGTTGACGCGCTGGTGCGCCGACGAGGCGTGCGGCAAGACGATTCCGTGCCGCATCGGCACACGCCGCCTTGCCGAGATTGGCCAGCGCTTTGTTGATGGGCTGGCCGGCCCTGCCGATGCCGAGCGACTACAGAAGCTCGCCGCCGATGTCACCGATAGCGCCCTCTGCGCACACGAGGCGCTTGCGCCAAGCCCGCTCCTGACGGGGGTGCGATACTTTGCCTCTGAGTTTGGACCTGCCGTTGCCGCACCGTCGGCAACACCAACAAGCGGACGGAGCTGATCATGGCCGACCTGATTGATCGACCGGCAAGCGCAGTGACACCAGTCTCGCGCGCGATCACCCCAGCGCCATCAGCAGAGGTTGCCGTCGACAAGCTGCTCACCACACGCAGCCCACAGCGACCGCAGCGCACACCAACCTTCTACGTCGAGATCGACGGACAAAAACTCGAAGCCTTTGAAGGGCAGACCATCCTTGAGGTTTGCCGCGCGAACGGCATTGAGGTGCCAACCCTCTGCTACGACCCGAAGCTTCCAGGATTCGGCGCCTGCCGCATGTGCGTCGTCGATGTTGAAGGATGCGATCAGCCGTCCATCAGCTGTTCAGCAAAGGCAGAGCCGGCGCAGGTCGTTGCAACGCAGACCGACCGCATTCGCGAGATTCGCCGCACCAACCTTGAACTGATCTTCAGCGACCACAACGCCTACTGCTTGCCACCATGCCAGAACAAGTGCCCGAGCCACATCGACATCCCCGGATTCTTGAAGGCGAATGCAGAGTCGCAGTTCCGCGAGTCGGCACGAATCTTCAAGCGCACCATTCCATTCCCAAGCATCCTTGGCCGCGTCTGCCCGGCGCCATGCGAAGACCACTGCCGTCGCGACGAAGTAGACGAGGCGATCGCAATTCGCGATAGCCACCGTTACGCCGGCGACCAGGTATTGAAGGCAATGTGGGATGAGGATCTCGATCCACCTGTGCCATTTGAGCTGCAGCCAAAGACGGGCAAGCGCGTTGCCGTGGTTGGTTCTGGTCCCGCGGGTGCTTCCGCTGCGTACTACCTGCTTGTTGCCGGCCACGACGTCACCGTCTTCGAAAAAGATCCAGAGCCAGGTGGCATGTTGCGCTACGGCATTCCGCAGTACCGACTACCAAAGATTGAAGTGCTCGATGGCGAGTATCAGTCGATCACGCGACTCGGCGGACGCTTCGAGTGCGGCAAGATGCTCGGTCGTGACTTCACCGTTGCCGATCTAAAGGCGCAGGGGTACGACGGTGTCGTCGTTGCCATCGGTTGCTACGACACGAACGACCTCGGCATTCCGGGCGAAGACGCCGACGGAGTGATCGACGGCCTCGACTACCTGCACACCGCTGCGCTTGGTCTCACCTACCCAGACCACGAGGGGAGCCGCGTGGTTGTTGTTGGCGGCGGCTACACCTCCATGGACTGCGCGCGAACGAGCGTGCGCCAGGGAGCCAAGGAGGTCACCCTCGTCTACCGCCGCGACATGAAGGACATGCCGGCCGCCGACGAAGTGCACGAGATGATCGAAGAGGGGGCGCGCGCCATCTTCCAGGCCGGCCCAACACGCGTCGTCACCGATGCGAACAACAAGGTGATTGGACTCGAATTCATTCGCATGCAGCTCGGCGCACCAGACGCTTCGGGCCGTCGCCGACCGGAGCCAGCACCAGGCACTGAATTCATCATCGAGTGCGATCGCATCTTGAAGGCGATCGGTCAGGGCCCTGACATGACGTGGGCGAGCGTCGGCGCTGATGGCGTTGCCACCACCAAGAACGGCCGACTCAAGGCTGACGCCGTCACCTTCCAGACCGGCCGCGATGGCGTCTTCGGCTGTGGTGACTTACGCAACGGCGCAACAACCGTCGTCGCCTCGATCGCCGACGGCCGCCGCTGCGCCTACGCCGTTGACGCATATCTGCAGGGGCTCGACCTCTCGGAGATTCGCAACCGACAGACACTCGCTGAGCCACAGCCGGAGTTCTTGAGCATCGTGCCGTTCACCGCCGAGGTGAAGGAGCCACGCTTGCGCCTCAAGGCACTCCCAGCCGAAGAGCGCAAGAACGACTACATCCAGTACGAGATCCCGTACACCAAGCCTGAGGTGATGGCAGAGAGCACGCGCTGCTTGCAGTGTACCTGCGAAGCGATCGGCTTCTGCGACCTGCGACGTCTCGGCATCGAGTACGGCACCACACTCAAGACGCTTGAGAAGGATCATCACGGTGGCGCCGGATTCCGCTCCATTACAGAAAACCGCTGGACCGGTGCAAACCATGACTACCTGCGCGACGACTCGCACGCATTTATTCTGCGCGAGCCATCACGCTGCATTGACTGCGGCCGCTGCGCCAATGTGTGCGCCGAGGTTGTTGGCGCCGCCTGCTACGACTTCATGCGCACCGGATTCGACACGCTCGTCACCACACCGCTCGACATGAGCCTGAACGAGTCACCATGCGTTTCTTGTGGCCGCTGCGCGGAGACTTGCCCAACTGGCGCGCTGATGCCGAAGCCACGAATTCTTACCAAGTACGAGGTAGATGAGTCGCGCTGCATCCTCTGTGGCATTTGCGTTGACGCCTGCCCATACGACGCACTCCGCAGCGGCTTTGATTTCGAACTCGCGCACACCGATCGAAGCGAGCCGATGATTGACCTCATCGCGCTGTCGAAGTTGGAACGAACATCGGAGGCAACCTTCATTCGCGGTGAAGCGAACTGGGAGAACACGGTTGCCGGTCGACGTTATGACCCGGCGCGACAGCTCCCGGTGCTGCCGCAGAGCTTGCGCAAGTAACGTATGCCGCTCCCAGACGTCATCCCGTTCATTGGGCTCGGGTGGTCAGACGTCCTCTTCTTGATCCTCAGCGGTGTGGTGCTTGCCGCAGCGTTCGCCGTTGTCTTCGGCCGCGACATCATTAAGAGCGGCCTCTTCTTGATTCTCACCCTTGGCGCACTCGCTGGCATCTACGTGATGCTGGGCGCCGCAATCGTCGCCGGCGCACAGGTGCTTATCTATATCGGCGCGATCAGCGTGCTCATCCTCTTTGCGATCATGCTCACGCAGTCAAAGGTTGCACCAGTGAAGCTTGCGTTCCAGACACAGGTAGCACCTGCCGCCCTTGCGTCGGTCCTACTTGCTGTGCTCTTCGGCCTCGCGTTTGGAAGCACGGACTGGGGCTCAACAGTGTTTGCCGACACACCAACCGCAACCGGCACGGCCCCTGTTGCCGCGGCACTCTTCGGCCCGTACCTCCTTGCGTTTGAGATCGCAAGCGTGCTCATCCTCTCCGCCGTGATCGGCGGCCTCTATCTCGCGATGGAACCAAAGGCGGACGAAGTGGGCGAGGAGGGGCAGTGAGCCAAATCGCCGGGAACCTGGAGCCATACCTCGTCCTCTCAGGGATGCTCTTCGCTATCGGCTCCTTTGGCTTCCTTGCACGTCGAAACGCAATCACCATGTTGATGAGCATTGAGTTGATGTTGAACGCCGTGAACCTTGCCGCACTCGCGTTCGGTGCATTTATTCCGTCGCTCGCAGGGGAGGGGGCAGCCTTTGCGCTGCTGATCATCGCCGTGGCGGCGGCAGAGGCCACCGTCGGCTTGGCAATCGTGATCGCCATCTTCCGTAACCGAAAGACGCCACTGGTCGACGAGTACGACACGATGAGGCAGTAGCCGATGATCACTGCAGAGACCCTGGTCGAAGTGGGCGCCCTTCCGGGCTACGCCCCACTCCTGCTCCTTCTCCCCCTCGCGGGCTTCGCCTTTACTGCGGCCATTGGGCGCCGCCTCGGCAAGCTGGCCCACCTGGTGCCGCTCGGCGCGATCATCGCCACCTGGGCGCTGGCGATGAGCCTGGCGATCCCAGCCCTCACGGGTGGCCTCGGCGAGGCGGGCGCCTCCATGCCGCTCTTCACCTGGATCGCCTCGGGCGACCTGAGCTTCGGGCTCGGCCTGCACGTCGACGCCCTCACCGGCGCCCTCCTTCTCGTAGTGACCACGGTCGGCGCCCTCGTGCACCTCTATAGCGTCGGCTACATGAGCCATGACGACAGCTATTGGCGCTTCTTCGCCTACCTCAACCTCTTCATGTTCTCGATGCTTCTCCTCGTGCTCGCCGACAACCTCCTCGTGGTCTTCGCCGCCTGGGAGCTCGTCGGCCTCTCCTCCTATCTGCTGATCGGCTTCTGGTACACGAAGACCGCGCCCGGTCTCGCCGCCAAGAAGGCCTTCATTACGAACCGCGTCGGTGACGTGGGCTTCGCCCTCGGCCTGATGGGCCTCGTGGTGGTCTTCGGCTCACTCGACATCCACACCGTGCTCGCCGGCGTTGAGGCCGGCGCACTCGTCGGACCAGCAGCAACGGTGATCGCCCTGCTGATCTTCTGCGGCGCGGTCGGCAAGTCGGCGCAGTTCCCACTGCACGTCTGGCTCCCTGACGCAATGGAGGGCCCAACCCCCGTCAGCGCACTGATCCACGCAGCGACCATGGTGAACGCGGGCGTCTATCTCGTGGCGCGCATGAGCCCACTCTTCGCCGCGAGCCACGACGCCATGCTCATCGTTGCCGCCATCGGCATCTTCACCGCGATCTTCGCCGCATCGATTGCCTTCACGCAGACCGACATCAAGCGCGTGCTCGCCTTCTCAACCCTTTCGCAGCTCGGCTACATGTTTGCTGCGCTCGGTGTTGGCGCATGGATTCCAGCGATCTTCCACCTCATCACCCACGGCTTCTTCAAGGGACTTCTCTTCCTTGGCTCGGGCTCGGTTATTCACGCGGTGAACGGTGAGCAAGAGATGACGAAGATGGGCGGGCTCTGGCGCAAGATTCCGATTACGTACGCCACGATGTTGATCGGCACCGTTGCGATTGCTGGCCTGCCGCCACTCGCCGGCTTCTTCTCGAAAGACGAAATCCTCGGTGAAGCATTCAAATTTGGATACGCGTGGGTGTGGCTCGTTGGCATGGTCGTCGCTGCGATGACCGCCTTCTACATGTTCCGACTGATGGGGCTCACCTTCTGGGGGAAGAGCCGCGTGCATGATGAATCACACGTGCACGAGTCACCATGGACGATGACGTTGCCGCTGATCATTCTCGCCGTGCCGTCGATTGCAATTGGCGCAGCGCTCGG
>CAMAXG010000032.1 GCA_945862225.1 Thermoflexus hugenholtzii JAD2
TCGCCCGAGAGGCCATCCGATGTTGGGGGCGACGCTTTCACGCCGGTTCCCCTCCGCTGTGAGATCGGATCGAGTCGCCCCAGCCGTAAAGCTGAAACTCCCAGGTGACCCTCCGCTCCGCCGCTACGAGTTGCCCCGCGCTTTGGTGGTCATTCACCAGCACCGTCAGTTGCCTGTCGGTTCGATCCCGTCATCGCCACAGTTCGTGCCGCCTGGCCGATTACTCGGTCGGCGGGTTCACCGCTGGCCCCTTCGGGCTACGAGTAGCATCGTGGAACTAACCCTCTGGCAGAAGGGACTTATCAACGACTTATCGTTGAGGCTAGGGAGAGTTTTCCACCGATCTCGCGAGGCGGAGGTTGATTGTGGAAAAGTCCGTCCTACTCGTCAGCGGCGCCGGTGTTGGCGCGAATCACTTCAACGATGGAGGAGTCGGCGAGGGTGGTGACATCCCCAAGGTTGCGCCCCTCGGCAATGTCGCGCAGAAGGCGACGCATGATCTTCCCGGAGCGGGTCTTCGGGAGCTCTGGCACAAATTCCAGGTGCTTCGGCTTGGCGATTGCGCCAATGCTCTTCCCCACGTGGGCGCGTAGCTCTTCCAGGAGTGCCGGCGTTGGATCGATCCCCTTCTTCAGGATCACGAAGCCGACGATCGCCTGGCCGGTGAGCGGATCGCTCTTCCCCACCACGGCGGCCTCGGCGACGGAGTGGTGGTCGACCAGTGCGGACTCAACCTCGATGGTGCTGATGCGGTGCGCTGAGACGTTCATGACGTCATCGACACGCCCAAGGAGCCAGTAGTAGCCCTCAGCGTCACGCCGGGCGCCATCGCCCGCAAAGTACGAGCCGGGGAATCGGCTCCAGTAGGTCTCTTTGAAGCGCTCTGGGTCGCCCCAGATGCCACGCAGCATCGATGGCCACGGCTTGGTGAGGGTCAGGTAGCCACCTGAGCCGAGCGGGACACTCGCCCCTGAATCGTCAACGACATCGGCCGAGATGCCGGGGAGCGGGAAGGTCGCAGAGCCAGGCTTCGTGGTGGTGACGCCAGGGAGCGGGCTGATCAGAATCGAACCAGTCTCGGTCTGCCACCATGTGTCGACGATCGGGGTGCGGTTGCCACCGATGAGTTCGCGATACCAGAGCCACGCCTCGGGATTGATCGGCTCACCCACGGAGCCAAGCAGTCGCAGCGAGCTGAGGTCGTGCCCCTTCGGATGCTCGTCGCCCTGGCGCATGAAGGCGCGAATGGCCGTTGGCGCGCAGTAGAGAATCGTGACTTTCAACTCTTCGACGATCGACCACCAGCGATCCCATGCAGGCGTGTCGGGGGTCCCCTCGTACATCACCTGTGTCGCACCGTTGCTCAGCGGGCCGTACACGATGTAGCTGTGGCCAGTCACCCAGCCAACGTCGGCGGCGCACCAGTAGACATCGTCGGGCTTGATGTCGAAGACGGCGCGATGCGTGAAGGTGGCGCCGAGCAGGTAGCCAGCGCTGGTGTGCATGATCCCCTTCGGCTTCGCCGTGGTGCCGCTCGTGTAGAGCAGGTAGAGCAACTGTTCGGCGGGCATCGGATCGGCTGGGCACTCCGCGGGCTGGCCTGGAACGAACTCGTGCCACCAGTGGTCGCGGCCGGCTTGCATCACCGTGGTGCCCGAGGTGCCTGGCTGGCGGCGCTGGTAGACGAGAACACCGGTGATCGATGGAGCGCTCTTGAGCGCCTCGTCAGCGATCGGCTTGAGCTCAAAGAAGTTCCCCTTGCGATAGCCACCGTCGGCGGTGATCAACACTTTTGCGGTCGCGTCATTGATGCGATCGGCAAGTGCGTTTGCTGGGAAGCCGCTGAAGACGACGCTGTGCGCTGCGCCGAGCCGAGCGCAGGCGAGCATGGCGATCGCCACCTCAGGGACCATCGGCATGTAGATGGCGACGCGGTCACCCTTGGTGACGCCGAGCGCCTTCAGCGCGTTGGCGGTCTTCTGCACCTCGCGGAGGAGATCGTTGTAGGTAACGGTGCGACGGTCGCCCGGCTCGCCGATCCAGTGGAAGGCCACCTTCTCGCCACGGCCGGCAGCAACGTGGCGATCGACACAGTTCTCTGAAACGTTCAGTTCGCCGTCATCAAACCACTTCGCAAAGGGAAGATCCCACTCCAGGGTCTTCGTGAAAGGCTTTCGCCAGGTGAGGAGTTCTCGTGCCTGCTCGGCCCAGAAAGCAACCGGGTCGGCGCTGGCACGCTCATACAGTTCGGCGCGGGCATTTGCTGCTGCGGCGGTTGCCGCGTCGGGTGGGAAGGAGAGGCCCTCAGCCTGGAAGGTCTCAATGCCGTGCTGCTCTGGCGCGTCGCTCACTATCCGGCGGCCTCTTCGTCGTCTTCCACCTCGTGCTCCTGCTCTTCCGCATCGTCGTCCTTCAGGTGCGGCACGATGCCGGCGCGGCGCTGGTTGCCACTCCAGCCCAACTTGGTGCTGATCTGCTGAGCGGCGTCTCGTGCCGCAGTAACGAGCGCGGGGAGGGTTCCAGGAGTGACGCGTGTGGCAGCACCCCAAACGACAACGGTGGCGATGACGGTGCCGCGCGCATCACAGATCGGCACAGCGGCGGCGGTGATCCGATCGTCCCACTCGCCAATCGCCACGGCGTAGCCGCGGCGGCGAATGGTAGCGAGCTCCTCAAGCAGCGCGCGCGGGTCGATGATGGTGCGCGGCGTGTAGCGAACCAGACCGCGTCGGGCGATCGAGAGGACGGTGCGCTCTGGGAGTGATGCCAGCAGCACCTTCCCCGAAGCGATGGCGTGCATTGCGATCGGTCGACCGGTGATGTCGGGCATCGGTGTCAGGTTCGGTCCGTCGATCTGGCAGATCGCTACGGATGCGGCGACCCCGTCGAAGACTTCAAGGCTGACCGTCTCGTGGGTCGCCTTGGCGAGCGCCTCCATCTCTGGAAGGGCGATGGCACGGAGATCGAGGGTGCGCTCGGCGGACTGCGCGAGACGAATGATGCCGACGCCAAGGCGGAAGTGGCCGGTCTCGCGATCCTGCTCGACAAGGCCGCGGCGCTCGAGGGTGGAGAGGAGTCGGCTCACCGTGGACTTGTGCAGATCGAGGGAGTGGGAGAGGTCGGTGACCGAGGCGGAGCCATCGGCTTCAGAGAGGCAGACTAGGAGTGCAGCGGCGCGATCGACGGATCGTACGGCGGCGTCATCGGCCCCATGCGCTCCAGCGGCACTGGCATGGTCAAGGCTCTCTTCGGGGCTCTGGGCGGCGCGACCGCGTGCCTGTTCACTACTCATCGGATGGTGCTCCTCCCTTGGGGGCGGATGATCCGCCCGCAGGGCGCTCTCGTCAATGGGAGCCCCGATTCGTGCTCAGCGCGCCGCGCGCGGCACCCCTACGATGGTGATCACAGGGGGCACTGCCCCCGCGGCGAGTAGCGAGGGGGGTCCATGGCGCAGGGGGGTCGAACGGCGATCATCGTGGGGAGCGGCTTCGGCGGCCTCTCCACGGCCATCCGCCTCCTCTCCGATGGCTGGCAGGTGACCATCCTGGAGGCCCGCCTCGAGATCGGCGGCCGCGCCTCGCGCATTCAAGAGGGCGGCTACACCTTCGACACTGGCCCGTCGCTCATCACCATGCCCTGGCTCTTCGAAGAGGTCTACGCCGCGGCGGGTGAGAAGATGTCGGATCACGTCACGCTGCGCCAACTGCAGCCGGGCTATCGCATCTTCTGGACAGGCGAGGATCGCCACTTCGACTTCGGCAGCGACCGCGAGCAGCTGCTCGCCGAGATGCGCAAGTTCTCAAACGACGACGCGAATCACCTCGACGCGTTCCTGGCCGCATCGGGTGCGATCCACCGCGAAGGGATCCTCGTCTCCGGTCGCCAGAACTTCTTGAACCTGAAGGACTTCGTCAAGCTCCTCCCCACCATGGCACGCCTTGATGCGATCCGCTACCTAGAGGGGTGGGTCGGCAAGTTCTTCAAGGAGCCGCATGTGCAGCAGGCGTTCGGATTCCACTCGCTCTTCATCGGAGGAGATCCGTCGCGCGTGCCAGCCATCTACTCGGCGCTCGCCTACCTGCAGATCGCCGATGGCATCTGGTACACCGAGGGCGGCGTCTACAGCATCATTCAGTCGTTCGGCAAGATCATCGCCAAGATGGGTGGCGCGATTCACACCAACAGCAAGGTCGATCAGATCTTGCATCGCAACGGGCGTGCCACCGGCGTGCGCACCTCCGATGGTGTCGTGCACAACGCCGACCTCGTGATCTACAACGGTGATGTGACGGCGCGCGACGCGCTGCTCCCAGATGCGCCTGACGCCTTCCCGTGGCGCCTTCGCCCACTGCGCACCACGATGTCGGCGCACATGATGTACTTGGGCACGAACAAGAAGTTTGAGAAGCTCCTGCATCACACCCTTGTGGTCGGCGACGACTATCACGGCTTCATCAAGGATGTGACCCGCGAGCGTCGCATGCCACGCAGCAACGCCGTCTACATTCATGCGCCATCACGCACGGAGCCTGAGATGGCACCGCCGGGCGGCGACTCCATCGCGATCCTGCTCCCCGTGCCGAACCTGCGCTCTGGCGACGACTGGACCGAAGCGGAGCCACGCATGCGCGATCGCACCCTCGAGTGGCTCGAGAACTGGGGGCTCCCAGGCCTGCGCGATTCGATCGTGGTGGAGCGCTCGTGGACGCCACTCACCTTCCGCGACGAGTTGCTCGCCCCCGACGGCAACGCCTTCGCCGTGGAGCCATCACTCGAACAGTCGGCCTACTTCCGTCAGCCGAACCGCGACCGAACGATCGCCGGCCTCTACTACGTGGGTGGCGGCACACACCCAGGCGCAGGGATGCCAGGGGCGCTCCTCACCTCACAGGTCACGCAAGATCTGATCCGCGGGGACTACCCTGCCCCATTCGCCTCGCACGCCACCGGGCCGACCGGAAATCTCGTTCGCCCGTAACCGCATGACCCTCCAGCGCGATCCGCGCGTGGCGGCTCTCCTTCCCGAGGCGCAGGCAACGATCAATCGTGTTGCGCGCAGTTTCGCCCTTGCGGCACGCTTCCTGCCGCGCGACGTTCGCGACGACATCAATCTGCTCTACCTGGCGCTCCGTCGCCTCGATGACCTGGTCGACCTTGAGGCACCGAGCGGTTCCGCGCAACGCGCCGACGCCCAGCAACGCCTTGCGGCAATTCGCACCTGGATCAACACGGGAGCGATCGCTGACGCTGGCGGTGATGAGCTGGCGATCTTCGTCGACCTGCAGCGTCGCACGCCTGCCCTGCCGACCGATGCGATCGGCGCATTCCTTGACGGTATGGAGAGTGACCTCGCCGGCCCAGTGATGGAGAGTGACGCCGACCTTGATCTCTACTGCTACCAGGTGGCCGGCACCGTCGGGCGACTGATGGCGGCGCTCCTTGGTGTTCGAGGCGGCGATGACGTACAGGCAGATCGTGCCGCCCGCGCACTTGGCGCCGCGATGCAGCGTACGAACATCTTGCGCGACATCGATGAGGACCTCGCGAATGGGCGGGTCTACCTCCCCGCCACGTCACTTCGGCGGGTTGGGCTCGACCCTGCCGCCGCAAGCGGCCCCACCTCACTTCGTGACGGTGATCGCCGCGCTCTCTACATGGCTGAGATCGCGCGAGCTGACGCGGAGTACGAGGTTGGTGTGGCTGGCATCCGCCACCTGCTGAACGGCGGCCGCTCGATCCGCGTGGCGGGGCACCTCTATCGCGAGATCCTGCGGCAGATTGAGCGCGACGGCTTTGGAGTGCGGCGACCGCATCGACCAGTAGTGGGACGAGCCCGCAAGGCCGCGGCAGTCGTACGCGCCGTGATGAGCTCTTAGAGGAGAGCTACTACCTCAGTGTGCGCGGGCGTAACGAGCGAGGAGCGAGAGAGAGACCACGACGATCGCGGTGCCCAGCAGTTGTACTGGGGTCGTCACGTCGTTCAGGAATACCACGCCACCAATCAGCGCGATCACCGGCACCAGCGTGCTGAACTGGCTCACGGTGGTTGTCGGAATCCGTCGTGTTGCCTCGAGATAGAAGATGAACGGTGCGGCGCCGCCGAAAATGCCTGTTGCAACTGAAACGGCCCACTGCAACTCGGTTGCTGGCAGCTGAAGGTCGCCGTTAAAGATCGTGACGCGGACGATCAGAAGAGCGACGGAGGCGAGCGTCGCCACCAGGAGCTGCGACGCAACGAGTGGCAGCACCGGTACGGTGCGCACCAGCTTGGAGGAGATGAGCACATAGGCCGCACCGCAGAAGAGGCCGAGGATGGCGAAGATGATCCCCTCTGGTTTGAGCGTGCCCGCGACGCCAGCCCCACCGACCACAAGAGCCACGCCGATGATCGAAACGACCATCAGGATGACGGCACGCCGACTGACCCTCTCACCGAGGTACGGGGCGGCCAGAATTGCAACCAGCACGGGATTCAGCGACGAGACGAGAGCAACAAAGGCGCCGCTCGAAAAGATGATCCCGACGTTACCGAGCGTGTACGCGCCCCACGGCTCAATGATCCCGGTCGAAGAGGCGCGCAGCAGCCCTGGGTGTCGGAAGCCGCTCAGCTCACCACGGATTGCGCCGAGCACGAGCAGCACGAAGAAGCCAACGCCAAGCTCAATGACGAGGAACGTGTCGTTCCCCACCCCCGCCGAAAGGACGTAATCCGACGTGGTCGACCCAAAGCCCCACGCGAGTGAGGCGCCGATCGCGCAGAGGATCCCGACCGTTCGCCGGGAGATTCCGCGAGCCGCGCCCGCGGACCCCCCAGCGGTACTCATGCTTTCGGCTTGACCCAGTTCGGCATCTCGGCCTCAAAGACCGGGAGTGGAATCTGGCCGTGCCCAATGGCGTGATCGTGGAACGACTTGATGTCAAACTTGTCGCCATCGCGCTTCTCGATCGCGGCGCGCGTGCGCTGAATGGCACGCTGCCCAACCTTGTAGCAGAGCGCCTGAGCTGGCCAAGCGATGTAGCGGTCGGTCTCGATCTCGGCGTCGGTTCGTGGCAGCCCAACGGACTCCATGAATGCCACGCCCTTATCGCGGTCCCAGCCGAAGGCGTGGAGGCCGGTGTCAACGACAAGGCGCGCCGCGCGGTGCGCCTGACCCTGAAGCATGCCGAAGCGCTCCATCTCGTTGCGATAGAGGCCGAGCTCGTCGGCGAGTCGCTCCGAGTAAAGGCCCCAACCTTCGACGTAGGCGTTCCCCGCAAGGTGCGAGGCGTGCTTGCGCAGGTCTGGCAAGAACTCCAGCTCCATCTCCAGAGCGATCTGGAAGTGGTGGCCCGGAATGGCCTCGTGATACGTGGTTGGTGCAAGGGCGTGCAAGAAGCGCGACGGCAGGTCGTAGCCGTTCACGTAGTACGTCCCTGGGCGCGAACCATCAGCCGCAGGGCTGAAGTAGTACGCCGCTGGTGCGTCCTTCTCCTTGAAGTCTTCGACCGCCTTCACGTCGCAGCCAGCCTTCGGGAATCGCCCAAAGACCTTGCCTGCCTCGGCGTAGCCGCGATCAATGTCTTCCTTGATGCGCACGATCAGCGCCTCTTTTGACGCGGCAACGTTCGTTGGGTCGCTCTCGGCCGCATCGCGCAGCTTGTCAATGGAGCCGCCGAAGCCGAGCTTCGTCGAGATGACCTTCATCTCCTCCTGAATATCGGCCCACTCCTGGAGACCGATCTCATGGAGCTCCTTCGGATCAAGCTGCAGACCGGTCCAGCTACGGATGGCCACCTTGTAGAGCTCGGCGCCGTTTGGTGCGGAGCAGAGGCCCGGCACTTCGCGCGCCTTGGTGCGGTAGCTGCCGCTCACCGCCTCGTAGTAGCGCTTGATCTGCGGATCAACGTACTCGGCAACGATCTTGGCGAGCTCGGCTCGCTCGGCATCGCCTGCCACGTTGGCGGCGGTGACGATTGGCGACTGGTCTGCCGGGATCGCCATCAGGCCATCAAGCTGAGCGATCAGACGCTCGGTCGAAATCTTCGAGGCCACAAGGCCGCGCTTCTCTGCCTCATGCACGCGCTCGATCGCCTCGTCCATGAACTTCGGGAAGGCTTTGAGTCGGCTCACCAGCTTGGCAAACTTCTCAGGGGTCTTCGCATCCTGGAAGGTGACGATCTGTGGCAGGAGTGTCTGCACCCCATCCATGTGGTCGACCGAGGAGAGGAGGTCCATGCGGTGATCGTCCTTCTCAATGGCGATTGAGCCGCCAACGACGATCAGGTCGCGGGTGATCTTCCACTCAATGTCGAGCCCCTCGTCGCCGATGGCCTTCGCCGCCTTCGAATACTTCTCCCACATGGCGCGGTCGCGCAGGCGCGCAGCGTCTGAGGTGTCGTCGAGGGCGCCGTCGTTTACCTCAATGCCGAGGAAGGTCCCCCAGATTGGAGAGTGCGAGAGCATCTCCTTCCAGAGGTCATCGGCGAGGGTCTTAACGGCCTGGTCGTTTGCGGAAAGTGGCTTCGACACGATCTGGGCTCCTCCCCGGGGTTCCGGGACTCCTGCGCCCAAGTGCTGAGCGCGTTCCGCTCAGGATACGGCTTGTGCCCCTTCTCGGGGGTGACGGGGGCGCAGGGCGAGGTGCAGGAGGAGCCCGAGTGGCCCGAACATGAGGGCAAGCGTCAGCGCCGCAATGCGGAGCGGCGCGCCCACGCCTCGGCTCAGCCCATCAAGCCAAATGAATCGCCCCGCAATGAGGTCGAAGGCGAGCACGTGCAGCCACACGGCAAGGCTCCCCTCTGGGGTCGCAAGTGAGGCCGAGATCGCGCTCAGCGTTGGATTGAGCAGGGTCTCAAGAATCGCACCGGCGCTGGGAATCACCAGGGCGGCATAGATGAGTCCAATGGCAACGACGGGCCACGGGGTCATCAATGTGCGCCGAGTGATCTCTGCGTTTGGCCGAGCGGCCATCAGGAACCAGAACGGCCCAACGCCAATCGTTGCGACAAGGAAGAGTGCGCTAAGGACATCAGCTGAGAGGTTCACGATCAACTCCTTCTCTTACTTCGCTATCGGCAACGCCCCAGCCCATTGAGCCGAGGTCAAGTTGCGCCGCATCTCGAGCGGGCGGCTCTGCGCCGAGATGCCCCTCGAGATCGGCGAGTCGCGGCGACGCCAGACGGGCGAGTGCGGCGACCCGATCTGCGGCAAGCAGGTGCCAGTTCCCCGCCTCCCACGCAGCACTCAGCCGCTCGTCGCGCTCTAGGCGAAGCTGCAGCAGCGGCACGAGCGCGGGCGCCAGAACGAGAAGGCGCACAACTTCGCGGTCACTCGCAATCAACGCATGGCGCTGCAGCAGTAGTTCGCCGATCGGGAGAGGACCGGTAACGACCTCGCAGAAGAGGAGCACACGACCGCGACGGTAGAGGACTGCGTCAACGGCATCGTATGCATCGCGGTCGGATCGAAGGCGAAGCGGTGGCGACGAATCAATTGGATCGACGGTAGTGCGCGCACCAAGGGTGCGACCGGCGACAAGCGTAGATGCCAGTGCGGGCGCAACGGAAACGTGCAGTCCCATGCGGGGGCC
The DNA here is from genome assembly GCA_945862225.1 of Thermoflexus hugenholtzii JAD2. GTDB lineage: Bacteria > Chloroflexota > Limnocylindria > Limnocylindrales > Limnocylindraceae > Limnocylindrus. The sequence continues at coordinate 9,570 of CAMAXG010000032.1, forward strand.
CAACTCAAGCAAGCCAGCAATCGTTGCCATGCGCTCCTCTTCGACGGCAACCAGGGTACGGAGTGGGCGTCGCACCCCATCAGCCACACGTGTATAGGCGTCCAGCATCGTGCTGCGCAGCTCTGGGCTCATGCCGACCAGATCGGCATCAAGTGCCACGAGTGCCTCGTCGACGCCCTCCCCTGCCTCGGTGGCGCTCACGAGCGCAAAGGCGGCGGCATCGGCGCGGTCAGCGGCTGGGGTTGCCAGGCGCTCACGCTCAGCGCGCCCTTCCACAAAGATGCGCCCCTCAGCCACGGCGATGAGCTGGTCAAATGATCCGGCGGGCCGGAGCGTCGCATGGAGTTCGGCAACGCCGCGTAGCTCTTCGGCGAGCGCTGCTGCGTCGAGGAGCTCTCCTGCTGCGTGTGCTGCGCGGGCGCGCGCGGCGGCATACGCAGGGAGGAGCTGTCGCGGCGTAACGGGCTCGCCATGCGCGACGACAAGGTCACTCATCAGCGCGATCTGACTGCGGACCTGTAGCCCCTTGGCCCCTGGCTCGCTCAATCGCACGGTGACGGTGAGCCCAGGGGTGTGGTCATCGTCAAGACGTCGGGTAACGGTGCCTGCCGCACCGGCAAGGCTGATCGCCGTTAAGACGCCAGCCAACTGAGCGGGGTGATCATCGAGATCAATCACCAGGAGCGGGTCATGACGCATCAACGGATTCATCGCGACAAGGAGACGCGCGAGCGCTGCGGAGATCGCCACGGCATCGTTGGATTGCAGCGCAACGAGCAGTGGGTCGGGCTCACCCTGTTCGCCAGCCCAACGCGCGGCAATCGCACGATCGCTGAGTTCCTCGGCGCTACCGCCCACGGTGATGCGCAAAAGCGCGACACGAATCGTCGGAGTGCGCGTCACGAGTGTTGCCAGTGATGCGCGCGCCGCGGCTCCGCCGCGCACAACGATCGCGCCACCCCCCGGATAGGTCAACGCGGAGAGATCGCTGCTCATGGTGAGCTGCGAAGGGAGAGGCTGAGAGGTCAGGTACATGCGCCGACGGGCATCAATGGCATCGAGCAGCGCCTGCCATGGGGCGATCTCCCACCAGGTTCGCCCGGCGCGCTGTGGTCGAGCCATCGCCGCGGCAGCTTCGCTCACGGTGAGGCGCAGCGCAGCCAGCATTGCGGCGCCCTCGCTTGAACGCTCCAAGGCGCTGCTCAACGCATCGAGCGAGCGCAACTGTCGGGTGCTCCAACGGGCTGCCGCGCCATCAACTGCGCCGGCGAAGCGACCGTCAACTCGAGTGCGAACCGCAGGTTCTAGGAGCGCAGCAGAGGCAACCTCGTTCGGGAGCATGGCCGCAGCATCACCACCGCGTCGGCCGAGCGCGCGACAGGCGGCGCAGGTGGCGCGGCGCGCCGTCGGTTGCCCCCGCTCCTGATCGGCATCAAGCGCATCCTCCCAGCGCCACGCGGCAACACGAACGGCCTGCCCGCATGCCGCACAGCTGCTCTGCCAACCGGCGTCGAGCGCCTCTGATGCAGCGGCCAACAGCTCCGCCGCGGCCGCCTCGTAGGCGCGCACTGTTGGCGGCCGAAGCTCGGCGGCAATCGTCCACTCATCCATGGCATCGCGCGCATGAAGAAGGTTGCGGTGCTCACGTCGCGCGCTCGCCAGCGCCAAGGCGCCATTGCGCGCAGTGAGATCAATCGTCAGTTGGTCGCGTGCTGGTACGGATGAAGTGATTGCGGACGGCGCGAGTGCGGCGGTAAGTCGGGTGGCGCTGCGATCCACGTGAACGCCCTCCGCCTACCTTCGACTAATCGTCGTTGTTGCTGCCAGCCTCTTCGCTCTCAGGAAGGAATGCGTCGTCAGAGGTCTTCTCTGGCGGCTCAACGCTTGGTCGCTCTGCGACTGGCGTCTCCTCTTCATACGTATCCTCATCATCGTCGCCGAAGCCCTCGTCATCGCGGAAGAACGAGCCCTTCGTGTATGGGCGCTCGTCACTGGTGCGCGTGGCGGTTGGGAAGGAGACCTTGCCAACATTGCCGGCGCTCACGTGCTCTTCGCGAATGATGATGCGAATGTCACCACCGCTGATCGAGGTGATCCCCGAGGTGTAGCTATTGCCATCGCCGATGAGCTTCACAAGTCGCGCAGCGATGCGTGGCTCAACGCGACCGATCTCAACACCGTTCGCCTTGGCGATCAGTCGATTGCCAAGAACGATGAGTTCAACCGAGTCGCCAGGATTTACCTGCGCGAGGGTGCCGGCATCGGCAACATTCGTCAGTGCGGCGAACCCGGTGGTCCCCGCCTCTTGAATGAAGATGCCGGCGGGCGTCGTTGCCCCTTCGGTGCTTGCGGTGGTCTTCTTGCCAACCTGCTTGATGAGGCCCTTCAGGCGCTCAAGGTTGCGCTCGGCAATGCGATTGAGTGGATCAAGCGCGAGGGTTGCCTGGTACTCCTTCTTGGAGCCGGCGAGATCGCCCTGCTCCCAGAGGCACTTGGCGAGACGGTTCTGTGCCTCGACGCGCTCCTCAACCTTGATGGTGTCGCCGAGGGCGAGGATCGCCGTGTTCGCTTCGCTCGCATCCTTCCAACGTCCTTCAGAGGCGGCCTTCAACGCGATGTCGGCCTGCTCCTTGGCGGTGCGGCTCGGCTTCTGGGTGGTTGGGGTCTCGTTGGCGAGGGTCACGGGCGCCTCCTCAATTCAGTGCATGCGGGCTGATGCCCCCCGCTCTGCTGTTGCGGAAGGATAGCCGATCGCTAGCGACCGACCCCGATCCAGAGGAGGGCGACCCCGGTGGCGAGCGTGAGCGCGAGGATTTCGAAGATCAGGCGAGGATCGCGGCGCTCCCCTTCGGGGGTTGCCGCCCATATCTCACGGGCATAGAAGAGGACGGCGAGACCCGCCGGACCAGCGAGTCGTGCGACGCCGACCGAGGCGAAGAGGATGGATGCTGCGCCGTTCAGCGCCGCAGCGCCGAGGGCATCACGCACGATGGCCGAGGTTCGCTCGCGTCGAAGGCTCGACATACCTGCGGCAAGGAGGGCGGCGACTGCGGCGCTCCCGATGCCAACGGCCAAGACGGCGAGGGGCCCAACGGGGTCGGGACGTGCCGACGGGGTGCTCGGGAGGGTCACGATGCCCGGGATGAGGGCCGAGATGCCGATCGAGGCGGCGAAGAGGACGAGGGTGAAGACCGCCAGGCTGACCACACGATCGCGGTGGAGTGAACCGTTGCTGCTGCGGCGCAGGCGCAACTCCCACTCAATAACGGCGCGAAGGATGCCGATCCCTGCGGTGATCGCGATGACCGCACCGATTCCGGTCGGGACGAGGCGCACCACGCCGGCAATGGCGAGGGCGATGAGGCCGCCGAGCACCACCTCAGTGCCCATGGGTAAGTCACGAACCTCGGCACGGCGGACGGCGTTCACCCCGACCGCACCGAGCAGGGCGGCGGCGGCACCAGCCAAGACGGTTCCAGGACCGGTCGCGAAGTGGGCGACCCCGGCAGCGACAGCAACGGC
>CAMAXG010000033.1 GCA_945862225.1 Thermoflexus hugenholtzii JAD2
CCCCAGATGTAGCCGTCTTTCACGACGCCCTCAAATGGGTTCACTGTCCAGCCGTCTTGATTGGCGGGAACAACGTCAAGGTGCGCGAAGAGGAGGAGTGCTCCGTCTTTCGGATCGCGTGGGTCGAGCTTCGGATTGGCAGCGGAGGCGCTGCCGCGCAGTCGCACGCTGACATTGCCGCGGTCTGGAATTGGCTCAAAGAACTCTGGCTCCAAGCCTTCGCGGCGGAGCAGCTCAATCAGCACCTTTGCGGCGCGCGTCTCGTTCCCCGGTGGGTTCACGCTCTCGGCGCGAATGAGCTGCACCAGATCGTCGCCCGCCTCGGCACCGATGCGCTTCATCAGTGCGGAATCTACTGATGCAGATGGGAGACCCTTCGGGAAGTGATCCGCGGCGGTAGCGGTGAAGCGCGAGGCGCCGCTCACTTGCTAACTCCTGCGATCGTGAGGATCAGCTGCACGATCAGTGCGACGATGGTGAGACCGACCAGTCCGCCAACAATGACCTTGATGCCGCGCATACCGCTGCGCTCGTCCGCGTCGGCCTTTGCCTGCTGCGCTTTGGTGAGCCGGTCGCCACCTGGAACTAGGGGAGCATCAAGGCCGCGGAGGCCACCACGTGGGTCCTTCGGATTAATCGCCTTCGCTGCGCTCATCGGTCGGTTGATCCTTTCAGCGCCTTGGCGAGGCGCACCCCTGTGGTGATGGCGCCATCTGACGCGCTGCTCACGAGGGCAGCGTACTTCGCCCAGACGCCGCCGGCGTAGCGTGGTGCGGGGGCGCGCCAGGCGGCGCGACGGGTTGCCAACTCGCTCTCGGCAACCTCAATGCGCAGCTCATGCGAGTCGACGTCGATGGTGACAGTGTCACCTTCGTGCACCAGGGCAATCGGTCCGCCGAGCGCCGCCTCTGGAGAGATGTGCGCCACCATGAAGCCGTGGGTTGCGCCAGAGAAGCGGCCGTCGGTGATGAGTGCAACCTCGTCGCCGAGCCCCTGGCCCACGAGTGCCGCAGTAACCGCGAGCATCTCGCGCATCCCTGGTCCACCGACTGGGCCCTCGTAGCGAATAACGACGACGTCGCCCGCAACGATGCCGTTGGCGCGAATGGCAGCGAAGGCCGCCTCCTCGGAATCGAAGACGCGCGCTGGGCCACTGTGATGTCGGCGCTCATGGCCCGCAAGCTTCACGATCGCACCCTCAGGCGCCAAGCTGCCGCGCAGCACGGTGAGGCCGCCCGTCTTCTTGATTGGGTTGTTGATCGGGCGAATCACATCTTGCCCTGCGCGCTCGTTCGCCTGCGAGGCGATCTCGCCCATCGTTCGTCCATCAACGCCCTGCTCGTTGAGGTGTAGCAGGTCACCAGCGGCAAGCTCGCGCAGCACGAGGGCGATGCCACCTGCCTTATAGAGATCGAGTGCGGCGTACGAGCCGCCAGGGATCAAGTTGCCGATGACGGGCGTTGATTCACCGAGGCGCTCGAAGGCTTCGATCTCGAGGGGAAGGTCAAACTCGCGCGCAATGGCGAGCAGGTGGAGCACCGCGTTCGTTGAGCCGGCGGTTGCACCAACGGCGCGAATCGCGTTCTCGAGGGCCTTGCCAGTAACGATGTCGCGCGGCTTCAGGTTCTTGCGCACCAGCTCCACGGCGATCTCGCCCGAGCGCTCGGCGGCGGCGATCTTGTCGGGGTCGGTGGCGGGGATGCCGTTGAGGCCGGCGGGGGAGAGGCCGATCACCTCGAGGGCCATGCTCATCGTGTTGGCGGTGAACTGGCCGCCGCAAGCGCCCGCCCCTGGTCAGGCGGCGTTCTCAAGATCCCAGAGCTCTTCGGCGGTGATCTTCCCCGCGTTGTACGAGCCTACCGCCTCGAAGACGCTCTGCACCGTCACATCCTTCCCCTTATAGGAGCCGGGAAGGATCGTGCCGTTATAGAGGACGAGTCCAGGAATGTTCAGGCGGCCGAGCGCCATCGCGGCACCTGGGCTGGTCTTGTCGCAGCCGGTGAGGCAGACGATGCCGTCAAAGCTGTGCCCCATGGAGACGAGCTCAATGGAGTCGGCGATGATCTCGCGCGAGATGAGCGATGCCTTCATCCCTTCGGTCCCCATCGCCACGCCGTCGGAGACGGAGATGGTGCCGAACTCCATCGGCGTACCGCCCGCGCGTCGAATGCCGCGCTTCACCGCCTCGGCCAACTCGCGCTGATTCAAGTTGCACGGCATCGTCTCGATCCAGGTGGTGGCAACGCCAATGATCGGCTTGGCGAGGTCCTCATCGGTGAAGCCGACCGCCTTCAACATCGCGCGCGCCGGTGCGCGATCTGGTCCGTCGGTCATGGCGGCGGAGTGCCGCTTCGCCGGATCGCTCGCGCGGTCGTACGGGTTCTTGCTCATCGCGACGCGTTCGGCTGCAGGGTGTTGATCGTGCCCGGGTGCGCCGTCTCGTGCGCCACGATCTTGTCGCTCTGCGTGCGGATGTAGTCGAGTTCGTCGAGACCATCAAGCAACATCTTCTGGCTGAAGAGGTCAATCGGGAATGCGTGCGATGCGCCGTCGGGCGTCGTCATCGTTGCGGCGGCAAGGTTGATCGTGACCGTTGCGGCGAGATCCTCTTTGGCGATCTGCATCAGCGTGCTGTGGAGGTCAGCGGGCAAGACGATCGGCAGAATCCCGTTCTTGAGTGCGTTCGACTTGAAGATGTCGGCGAAGCTCGTGGCGAGGATCGCCTTGATGCCGAAGGCACCGAGGGCCCATGGCGCATGCTCGCGGCTGGAGCCGGTGCCGAAGTTGTCGCCCGCAACGAGGATGCCGTGGCCGGCGTAGCGCGGCTCATCAATCACGAACGGCGGGTTCTTCTTGGTGCCATCGGCCTCAAAGCGCCAATCGTGGAAGAGGGCATCGGCGAGGCCCGCCTTGTCGATGACCTTCAGGTAGCGGGCGGGGACGATCTGGTCGGTGTCAACGTTCTCGGCAGGGAGTGGCACGAGCCCCGTGGTGAAGGTGCCGACCTTTGGTGCGGCCATCAGCGACTCATCCCTGGAAGCGTGCGTGGATCGGCGATCACGCCGGTAAGTGCGGTGGCGGCGGCGGTGAGCGGTGAGGCCAAGAAGGTGCGACCCCCCTTCCCCTGACGCCCCTCAAAGTTGCGGTTCGAGGTGCTGATCGCGTACTCGCCCGGGGCGAGCTGATCGCCGTTCATGGCGATGCACATGGAGCAGCCCGCCTCGCGCCAATCGGCACCAGCGTCGCGGAAGATCGTGTCGAGCCCTTCGCGTTCGGCCTGTCGCTTCACGTCGGCAGAACCAGGGACCACCATGACGCGCACGCCCTTTGCAACCGTCTGGCCCTTCAACACATTTGCGGCGAGGCGCAAGTCGCTGATGCGACCGTTGGTGCAGCTGCCAATAAAGACGGTGTTGACCGGCCGACCAATGATGCTGTCGCCCGCATGTAGATCCATGTACTCCAGCGCGCGGGTGAGTGCGCGCGCGGCGGCGGGGTCAGTCTCATTCGCTGGATCCGGAATCGTTCCGCTAATCGGCAGGCCCATCCCTGGGTTCGTGCCGTAGGTGACCATCGGTTCTAACGTGTTTGCATCAATGACGATCTCTTTGTCGTAGGTTGCACCTTCATCACTGGTGAGCGTTCGCCAGCGCGCGACGGCGGCATCCCAATCGGCACCCTGTGGCGCATGTGGTCGACCCTTCAAATAGGCGAAGGTCGTTTCGTCGGGAGCAACGAGTCCGGCGCGCGCGCCACCCTCGATGCTCATGTTGCAAATCGTCATGCGCTCCTCCATTGAGAGTGCGCGAATCGCCGAGCCTGCGTATTCAAAGACATGGCCGGTGCCGCCGCCAACGCCGATGCGTGCGATCAGCGCGAGGATGATGTCCTTTGCGGAGACGCCTGGTCGTAGCGTTCCGTCGACGCGCACGAGATAGGTCTTCGGCTTGCGCTGCAGTAGGCACTGGGTGGCGAGGACCATCTCGACTTCGCTGGTGCCGATGCCGAAGGCAAGTGCGCCGAACGCGCCGTGGGTTGCCGTGTGTGAGTCGCCGCAGACAATGGTCGCGCCAGGCTGGGTGAGGCCGAGTTCTGGCCCAATGACGTGCACGATCCCTTGGTTCGGCGACTCCCAGCCGTGGAGTGGGACGCCGAACTCGGCGCAGTTCGCCTCGAGCTGCTTCACCTGGGCGGCGGCCATCTCATCGGCGATCGGCAGGTTGCGCGGGGTGGTTGGAATGGAGTGGTCGGCGGTGGCCACCGTGCGGTCAGGGCGGTGAACCTTCAGCCCGCGGCTGCGGAGACCGGTGAATGCCTGGGGACTGGTGACCTCGTGCACGAGGTGCAGGTCGATCGCGAGGATGGCGGGCGCCCCCTCCTGCTGATCGACAACGTGCTGGTTCCAGATCTTTTCAATGATGGTCTGCGGCATAGAGCGAGCCTACCAGAGGGCGAAACTCACCCCAGCGCTTCGAGCCACCACTTCAGCACCAGATGGATGCGTGCCGACCAGGCGCGCTCACTGTGGTCATGCCCCGGAAATGGGGTGGTCAGCACATCGCTGCCGAACTGCCAGCCGCGGGCTACAAGGTCTGCGTCGAAGCGTGCCTGATATGGGGCGTAGGCGGCATCGAGGGTTTGGTCGCCGTAGTCCATCCAGATGCGGTGGCGACCGGGTGGCGGGAGCAGATCGGCGAGGCCCGCCCCCATCAGTCCATCGCCGAGCGGCAGGTGCGTGGAGAGGGCGAGCGCCGACCCCCAAGTTTCTGGGTATCGCGCCAACGCATAGAGCGATGCCAGCGCCCCCATCGACGAACCGCAGATGGCGGTCCGCTCGCGCAATGCGGTGATGCCAAACGTTTCGCGCGCCCACGGCACCACCTTGGTTGCGAGCACCTCTTGGTACTCATCGCCGCGGAGCGTGTGATCGTTGATCGCCCACGAAACCGTTGGCCCGCCAATCTCGTCCCAGATCTGCGGATAGCGCTCCATCACCGCCTGCGGGGCAAGCTCCTGGAAGCGGCGACGCTCGTCGGGAACCCACACCGCCACGATCAGTGGCTGCAGCTCAGGGTGCGCTGGTGCAATCTCGCGTTCAATCGCTTCGACGACGCCCCAGGTCACACCAACCGTGGCGGTTTCCGTATTGAACACATTCTTGCCGTCGTGCATGACTAAGAGCGGCGTCGTCGGCGAGAGGGTGGGGGGAGCCCAGACCTCAATCGCGTGCCGCCCAATTTGGTGATGGGTGATCTTCATGGCGCGAGACTAGCGCGCGGCGTGGGATACTGCCGCCATGAACGCGAAGGTTTTTGGTCCACTCTTCTCGCGCGTCGGGATCCTCCCCGCGGTCGCCGCACAGGATGCTGCGGTCTTGTCCGCATGGGCCGATGCCGCCGTTGAAGCGGGTGTGCCAGCGCTCGAACTCTTCCTCCGTGGGGAAGGCGCCGAAGCCGCGGTAACCGCCGCGATCGTCTCACTGCGCTCCTCCCATCCAACGCTCGCCATCGGCGCGGGGAGCGTGTACGACGCGGCAACGGCGAAGCGCATGATCGATGCGGGTGCACAGTTCCTTGTCTCGCCGATCACCGACCCGGCAACTGGCGCCGCCGCAACCGCCGCCGGTATTGATTGGCTCCCTGGCGCATTCACACCAACCGAGATCAACCTTGCCGAGCGATCGGGCGCGACGTACGTGAAGCTCTTCCCCGCGGCAGCGATCAACGCTCCCGCATTCATTCGCGCAACGTTGGCACCGAGCCCAACGAGCAAGATCGTGCCCACGAACGTTGGCCTCGACGAGATCGCTGCACTATTGGCTGCAGGCGCGGCAGGCTTCGGCGTTGGGCCGAAGCTCTTGGACGGCGCCGACCCTCGGAGCGCCACGGCGATCGCCGCCCGGCTGCGCGCCGCTCGCGAGGCTGCCGGACACCCCGCGTGAGCGTCGACAACAGCGCGCTCCCAACCTACGACCGTCACGACGGAGCACTGCCCGCAAGCGTTGACCTCGTCGTCATTGGTGCAGGAGTTGCAGGAGCAGCGACCGCCTACTTTGCCGCCCGTGCTGGACTTCACGTGCTGGTGATTGAACGCCGCAGCAGCATCGCCTCACTCACCACCGCCGCTGCAACCGGCGCGTTTCGTTTGCAACACGACAACGTTGATGAGCTTGCGCTGGTGCAAGAGGGCCTGCCGCTCTATTTGAACTTCGCCGAGGAGTCGGGCCTGACGGGGTGGAACCTTGGTATTCGCCAGCAGGGGTATCTCTTCTGCAGTCGCACCGAGGCGAGTGCAGCGAAGGGACGCGAACTTGTCGCACTGCAGCGAACCTTCGGTCTCACCGACGTGGAGCTGCTGAGCGGTGATGAGGCACGTGCGCGGTGGCCGTACCTTGCGCCAGAGATTCGCCAGGTGCGCTTCCGCGCTGGCGATGGCTTCATCGATCAGGTGGCGTTGGCGAACGGCTACGCCGCGGCGTCGTCGCACGCGGCACAGATCAACGGCGCAAGCGGCTCGGGCCATGCCACCTATGCACTGGAGACCACCGTTACCGAATTCGTTCGGGACGCGAGTGGCGCCATTACCGGCGTGCGCACCAATCGTGGTGATGTACACGCCCCACAGGCGGTGATCGCCGCTGGTCCATGGAGCGGTGTCGTTGCCAAGCTGGCCGCACTCGAACTACCGATTGCGCCAACGATCCGCCAGAAACTCGTCATTCCAAATCTGCCTGCGATCGATCAAACAGCGCCGATGACCATCGACGATGAAACCGGATCGCACTGGCGCCCAGCGCTTGCAGGTGCGTACGCGCTGCGCACCGATCCAACGACGCCCGTCGGTGAGCCGCTCCTCGAGGTGCCAACCGACGATGCGATGGCTCACGCGCTCCTCGATCCCGCATCCCCAACATCCCTGGCTTTGCTGGCCCCGTTCTGGCGCGATGTCTGGCGTGATGGCCCACCGGCGTGGCACCTGATGGCCGGACAATATGAATACACCCCAGATCATCGACCCTTCATTGGGCCTACCGATCAGCCGGGCCTGTTCGTGAACACCGGCTATTCAGGTCACGGGGTCATGTGCAGCGCCGGCGGCGCCCGCCGCACCGTTGACCTGCTGCTGGGGCGTGCCGCGGCGGCCGAAGAGCCGTTCCGTGTCGGCCGACCGATGACCTCGCGAGCACGCGACGTTCTTTGATCCCGTGCGTGGGCTCTGGTACGCTGCACCCATGACAAATAGCGCACTGCTTTTGACCCCAGTTCTCGGTGGTCTTCTTGTGCTCTTTGCCGCCCTCATTGGGGGCATTAGCAACCTACTCGGGTTGCTTATTCAGCCCCGGCGGGGCTGAGGAGACCAGAGGCGCGGAGACACCGCCCGAAGGAAACTTCAGAACCCCGCCGAAGAGGCGGGGTTTTTTATTGACGAAGTGAAGGGGGATCGATGACGCAGGCAGGGCACGTACCAGGCGCAGGGACTCCGGCCGCGAGTGCTGCAGAGCGCGCGCGACGCGACATGTTGCGCGATGCGCGCGTGACCGCTCGTGATGGCGTACGCCCGCGCATTGGTGCCGACGCACTCTGCGAGGCGATCCTGCTGCAGGGGAGCGACACCATCTGGGGCTACCCAGGCGGCGTGATTCTTCCGCTCTATGACGTGCTCGTCGACCACCCAGAGCTGCGCCACATCTTGGTCCGTCATGAGCAGGCTGCCTCGCACGCCGCGGATGGCTACGCCCGCGCCTCTGGCAACGTTGGAGTCTGCCTCGGCACCTCTGGCCCTGGTGCCACCAACCTCGTGACCGGCATCGGTACCGCCATGCTCGACTCCGTGCCCGTTGTGGTGATCACGGGGAACGTTCCGAACGCCCTCATCGGCAAGGACGCCTTCCAAGAGATCGACATCACCGGCATCACGCTTCCAATGACAAAGCACAACTATCTGGTGCGCAGCGCCGATGAGATTCCGCACGTCATTGCTGAGGCGTTCCATCTTGCGCGCAGCGGTCGACCCGGACCGGTGCACGTTGACATCACCAAAGATGCGCTGATGGGCGAAACCAAAGCGACGCACCCGTCAACCGCCGAGATTGAGTCGGGGCTCCCTGGCTACAAGCCGAAGCTCGATGGCCATCCACGTCAAATCAAGTTGCTCGCCGAAGCGATCGCTGGTGCGAAGCGCCCGGTCATTCTTGCCGGGCACGGCGTGTTGATCGCTGGCGCAGAGCGCGAGCTGCTCGAGCTGGCGCGCACGGCGCACATTCCAATCACCTGGACACTTCTTGGCATCGGCGTCATTGATGAGACCGACCCACTCGCCTACGGCTACATGGGGATGCACGGCTGGAAGCATGTGAATCGCGCGATCCAGTCTGCCGACCTGCTCATCGGTATTGGCATGCGCTTCGATGACCGCGTCACGGGGAACGTGCGCACCTATGCGCCGAAGGCGAAGATCGTGCACATCGACATCGATCCGGCAGAGATCGGCAAGAACGTCGTCGCCGATCTGCCAATCGTGGGCGATGCGAAGCACGTGCTTGATGCGTTGCTGCCACTCGTCACAAAGGTTGATCCGGCCACTCGAGCCGACTACTTTGCCGAGCTGGCAGCGTGGCGCACAGAGAGCGAAGGTTCTTCGTGGCACGGCTCGGGCGGCTTCCGCGACGGGGTGCTCTCTGCAGACTTTGTCGTGGACCGCATCGCCGCAGGCTCAAACTTTGATGCGAACCTCACCGCCGACGTGGGCCAGAACCAGATGTGGGTCGCGCGCTACGGCGGTTTCCGTCGTGCTAACTCACACCTCTCATCGGGCGGACTCGGCACCATGGGCTTCGCTCTCCCTGCTGCGATGGGCGCCGCAGTGGCGGTACCAGAGAAGGTTTCGTGGGCCATTGCCGGTGACGGCGGATTCCAGATGACGTTGCAGGAGTTGGCAACCATCGTGCAGGAGCGCATCCCCGTGAAGATTGCGCTGATGGACAACAAGAAGTTGGGAATGATTCGCCAGTGGCAAGAGATTGTGTATGGCGGGAACTACCACTCGGAGCAGCTGGCAGGACCGGACTACTTGAAGCTCTGTGAGGCCTACGGCCTTCCAGCGTGGAAAGTTTCGAAGCCCGAAGAGGTCGATGCTGCGGTTGCCGCAGCGCTCGCCGCCGATGGCCCAGCGCTGATCTGGTTTGAGATCGCGGAGCGACAGAACGTCTACCCGATGATGCCAGCCGGTAAGGGTCTCTCCGACTTGATCGACAAGTGGGGCGATGACGGCGAAGACGTCACCGAGGGTGCAACTGGGCCACGCGTGGATCCAATGGATCCGACCAGCGGCGGTGCGAAGTGACCCCGACCTCTACGGCACGATCTCTTCCAGGATCCGGTGAGGAGCGCCGCCACCTGATCGTGGCGATCGTCAACAACAAGCCGGGCGTGTTGAATCGTGTGGCGAGCCTGATGCGCGCGCGTAACTTCAACATTGAGTCGCTCGCCGTTTCGGTAACGGAGCGCAGCGACACGTCGCGCATGACCCTGACGATCGTGGGCGATGAGGTCCACGTGGAGCAGGCGGCGAAGCAGCTCTACAAGCTGATCGATGTGCTGAAGGTGCAAGACGTGACCGACGAGTCAATCGTTGAGCACGAATTTGCCCTGATCAAGGTGCGCGCAACCAAGCGGACGCGCCCCGAGATCGTGAGCGTTGCGGAGATGCATCGGTCCAAGGTGGTCGACCTTGGTGATGAGGCGGTAATCGTCGAGGCGGTTGGGGAGCCAGCCGAGATCGACACGTTGGTCGAGCTCCTTCGAGAGTTCGGAATCAAGGAGCTGGTGCGAACCGGCTCAGTAGTGATGTCCCGCGGCAGCGGGTCAATTGAGGAGCAGGTGAAGCGATGAGCGTAAAGATGTACTACAGCGCCGAGGCGCCACTCGAGGCCTTGAAGGGGCAGGTCATCGCCGTGATCGGGTACGGCAGCCAGGGGCACGCCCACGCTCGCAACCTGAAGGAGTCGGGGCTCACCGTCATCATTGGCCTCAAGGAAGGCTCGAAGAGCCGTGCCGTTGCCACCGCCGACGGCTTTGAGGTCTTCACCGCCGCTGAGGCAACGAAGCGCGCCGACGTAGTGATGATCGCCGCGCCCGACACGGCGCAGAAGGCGCTCTACGACAGCGAGATCGCATCCAACTTGAAGAAGGGTGCACTGCTGCTGTTTGCCCACGGCTTCAACATTCATTTCGGTCGCATCAAGCCAGCCGAGGGAACCGACGTTGGCATGATTGCGCCAAAGGGGCCAGGCCACCTCGTGCGCTCCGTCTACGTTTCCGGCGGCGGAGTCCCAGCGCTCTTTGCCGTTGGGCAAGAGGCGAGCGGCACCGCACGTGCTCGAGTCATGGCGTACGCCAACGGACTCGGCTGCACGCGCGCGGGAATCATGGAGACGACCTTCAAGGATGAGACCGAGAGCGATCTCTTCGGCGAACAGGCTGTGCTCTGCGGCGGCACCGCGCAACTCGTGAAGAGTGCATGGGAGACGCTGGTTGAGGCTGGCTACGATCCAGAGCTCGCCTACTTCGAGACGATGCATGAGTTGAAGCTCATCGTTGATCTGATGTATCGCGGCGGACTCGACTTCATGCGCTTCTCTGTTTCTGACACCGCAGAGTGGGGCGACTACACGTCGGGCCCGCGCATCATTGATGCGTCGGTGAAGGCGCGCATGAAGGAGGTGCTCACCGAGATTCAGGATGGCACCTTCGCCAAGCGTTGGATTGCTGAAGATGAGGCGGGCCGCCCAGAGTACAAGCGCTTGCGCGCCGCAAACTCGGGCCACCCAATCGAAAAGGTCGGCAAGGCGCTGCGCCACCAGATGACCTTCTTGAATCCAGTCGAGGTCGACATGGATGGCGCACAGGGCGCCGCGGAGAAGGGCGCCGCCCAGTGAACGGCGCTCCTGGCCCAGGCGTCGCCACCGGCGCCGTTCGTATCTTCGACACAACCCTGCGCGATGGTGAGCAGGCGCCTGGTGCCGGCCTCACCGTTGCGGAGAAGTTGGAGGTTGCACGGCAGCTCGCCAAGCTGAAGGTTGACGTCATTGAGGCGGGCTTCCCCGCCGCATCTGAAGGCGACTTTGAGGCGGTGCGACAGATCGCCCTTGCCACGAAGGGGATCGGCATCGCCGCGCTCGCCCGCTGCAAGGATGGCGACCCACAGCGCGCCATCGACGCGATCAAGGTGTCGGATCGACCGCACCTGCATCTCTTCATTGCAACTTCTGACATTCACCTGACGCACAAGCTGCGCACCACCCGCGAGGCGGCCCTCGCCGAGGCGGTGAAGTGGGTGAAGTACGCCCGCGAGAAGTTGGGTCGCGATGCCGAGGTGGAATTCTCCGCCGAGGATGCGAGCCGCACCGATCACGACTACCTACTGCAGGTCTACGAGGCGGTGGTTGAAGCTGGCGCTTCGACCGTGAACATCCCTGACACGGTCGGCTACGCCATTCCGTCGGAGTACGCCGCACTGACGAAGCTGGTGGTCGATCGCGTTGGGCGCGACGCCACGATCAGCGTTCACTGCCATAACGACCTCGGTCTCGCGACCGCCAACACGTTGGCGGCGGTGCAAGCCGGTGCGCGACAGGTTGAGGTGACCATTAACGGACTCGGCGAGCGCGCTGGAAACGCCTCGCTTGAAGAGGTGGTGATGGCGCTGCGCACCCGACCGGGGCAGTTCGAGTCGCACGACATTCACGTGCAAACCGAGCAGCTCACATCAGCCAGCCGACTGGTTTCGTATCTGACCGGGTTCGCCGTGCAGCCGAACAAGGCGATCGTTGGCGCAAACGCGTTTGCGCATGAGTCGGGGATCCATCAGGACGGCGTCCTGAAGAATCCGCTCACCTACGAAATCATGACGCCGCAGTCGGTCGGCCTCGTTGGCTCCAGCCTGACGATTGGCAAGCTTTCGGGTCGCCGTGGCTTGCAGGCAAAGTTCGCCGAGCTCGGCCACGACCTCAGCGGCGAGGCGCTCGATGCTCTTTACCGCGAGGCGATCGCCCTCGCCGACGTGAAGAAGGAGCTGACCGACGCCGACCTGCTCGCGCTTGTCGACAAGCGCGCCGCTACCGGGAGCGCTGCAACCATCGAACTGCTCGACTGGAGCGTTGCCAGCTCACGCGGCGGCGGCTCTTCTGGGCGGGTTGAGGTGCGCGTGAACGGTGTAGAGGCCACGGCGGAATCCACGGGGAACGGCCCCGTCGACGCCCTTTATGAGGCCATCGACAAGGCGGTCGCCCCAACCCTCGGCTGGAGCCCGATCCTCGCCGAGTACGAGATCCGTGCGGTGAGCGAGGGCGAGGATGCTCAGGGTCAGGTGACGGCGAAGTGTCGCCGCTCTACCGATCTCGACGCAGAGGGGAAGCCGCTTCCAAACGCACCGATGGTCACAGGACAAGGCCTCTCCACGAACATCATTGATGCGTCGCTCGTTGCCTACGTCTCTGCAGCGAACAAGCTCGCTGCGCTTGAGTCGGGTTCGGCCAGCGCGCCAACGAAGGGATCGCGCGAGGCGATGCAGTGAGCGAGACGCTCGCAGCACCGCTCTCCTCGGCACTGCGTGATGGTGCCGCCGATCATCTGATCGTCACCATTCCAGGTGATGGGGTTGGCCCCGATGTCGTTGCAGCGGCCCGTCGAGTACTTGACGCAGCAGGTTCGAAGTTTGGCTTCAAGCTCGCCTGGCGCGAGATCTTGGCTGGCGGCTGCGCCATCGACGCGTACGGCGTTGCCGTTCGCGAAGAGGACCTGCTGGTCGCCGATACGGCCGACGCGCTGCTCCTCGGCGCGGTTGGCGGACCGAAGTGGGACAACCCGAACGGCACCGTTCGGCCCGAGCAGGCACTCTTCGCACTTCGCACGCGCTACGAACTGTTCGCCAATCTTCGCCCCGTCACGATCTACCCAGAGCTCGCC
>CAMAXG010000034.1 GCA_945862225.1 Thermoflexus hugenholtzii JAD2
CACCTTGACCACAAAGCGGTCAACGGTTTTGTTCAGCGGAACAACTTCGTACTTGAGCTTGCGTGGGACCGTTGTACGACGTGGCATCGGTTACTTCTTCTTCGCGGTGGCTTGTTCAGCCTTCGCGCCATACTTTGATCGGCTCTGCTTGCGATCCTTCACACCGGCGGCATCGAGTGCGCCGCGAACGATGTGGTACTTCACCGACGGAAGGTCTTTCACGCGACCGCCACGAACGAGCACAACGCTGTGCTCCTGGAGGTTGTGGCCAATGCCTGGGATGTAGGCGGTGACTTCCATCTGGTTGGTGAGCTTCACGCGGGCGATCTTTCGAAGAGCGGAGTTCGGCTTCTTCGGGGTCATGGTGCGTACGATCAAGCAGACACCACGCTTCATCGGGGCGCCCTCTGCGGACTCCTGACGCTGCTTAATGCCGTTCCAGTTCTTGCGGAACGCAGAAGCCTTGATCTTCGAGACCTTCGGCTTGCGACCCTTTCGAACGAGCTGACTAATCGTAGGCACGGTGTACGCGCGCTCCTTCTCTATTCGATTCCACTACAGGCGTGATGTCAGGGCGCTTACGCCCTTTGTGCACGGTCGCGGAGCGTAGCAGTCAAGCACGAAAGGTGTCAAAGCACCCCCCTTGCGGGACGGCTGAGCTTCGCCCTTAGGCTCCCCCCTCGTCGCCCTTTGGGGCCTCGGCGGCGTCCGCCAGGAAGGGGTTTTCCTCAGTTTCGCCCTCGGCAGCAGGCTTCTCCTCGGTGAGGAGGGCCACCAGCTGGGAGACGTCGTCCTGGCTCGCCCCGCCCTCTTCGGACTCGAGGAAGACGTTGAAGTCGTCCTTGCCGAAGTCGGTTGGCAGGTCGCCACCGGCCAGGGCGGCCGCAGCACGAAGCTTCTCAGCCTCCTTGCGGGCGGCAACCTTGTCTGGAGCACCTGTACCGGCTGGGATGAGCTTGCCGATGATGACGTTCTCCTTGAGGCCCACGAGGTAGTCGCGGGCACCGGTGATCGCCGCCTCGGTGAGCACGCGGGTCGTCTCCTGGAAGGAGGCTGCCGCAAGGAAGCTCTCCGTGTTCAGGGAGGCCTTTGTTACACCCAGGAGCTGCGGCGCCGCGGTTGCCGGCTCCCCGCCCTCGGCGAGGACTCGGGCGTTCTCACGCTCGAAGGCGAGACGGTCGGCCAGCTCCGTTGGGAGCATGTGGGTATCGCCTGGGTTGTCGACCCGCACCTTACGCAGGAGCTGGCGGACGATGATCTCGATGTGCTTATCGGAGATTGTTACACCCTGGCTTCGGTAGACCTTCTGGACCTCCTTGACGAGGTAGTTCTGTACCTCGGCTCGGCCACGGACCTCGAGGAGCTCCTGTGGATCGAGCGGGCCATCGGTGAGCGGGTCGCCCGCGCGAACGCGGTCGCCGCTCTTCACCAAGAGCTTGGCGTTGTGCGGGATCGGGTACTTCGAGGCTGGGACGACGTCCTCGGCGCGAATCACCAGGCCGTCCTTCGACTTCACGAGTAGGCCCTTCACCGGAGCGGTGAGGTCACCCGTCGTTGCTGAGGTGCCGATGAGCTGGCCAGCCTCGACGAGGTCGCCCTCGCGTGCGGTTAGCGCGGCGTCGATTGGCAGGTCGAGCTCAATCTCGTACTTCTCGCTGTGGGTGACTTCGACAATCGTGCCCGCATCGCTGCGGATCACTTCGACGACGCCATCAATGCGGCTGATCTCGGCCTTACCCTTCGGCTTGCGGGCCTCGAAGAGCTCTTCGACGCGTGGCAAACCGGCGGTGATGTCGAGCCCGGCGACGCCGCCGGTGTGGAACGTTCGCATGGTGAGCTGCGTGCCCGGCTCGCCGATCGACTGCGCAGCCATGATACCGACCGACTCGCCCATCTCAATGAGCTTGCCCGTGGCAAGGTTGCGGCCGTAGCAGGCCTGGCAGACGCCCGCAGGGGCGACGCAGGAGAGTGGTGAGCGCACGGCAACAACTTCAACCTTGGTTGCAGCGGCGATGCTCGCCGAATATGCCTCGTTGATCTCTTCGCCGCGCATGATGGAGTTGCTTGCATCCAACTTGATCTCTTCCGCTGCGATGCGGCCGAGGAGTCGGCGCGAGAACGCACCACGCAGCTCCTTCATGTCGGGATGGTCAGCAGCGATCGGCCACTCTGTGCCGATCACATCTGCCGTGTCGGCAAGCGTGATGTGCGTTGCCTCTGCAGTGCCGCAGTCCACGATGCGAACGATGACGTCTTGCGCAACGTCAACGAGACGTCGCGTGAGGTAACCGGAGTCCGCGGTTCGGAGCGCCGTGTCGGCAAGACCCTTGCGCGCACCGTGCGTGGAAATGAAGTACTCGAGCACGGTCATTCCCTCGCGGAAGTTGGACTTCACTGGAACGTCGATAATGCGGCCCGATGGATCGGCCATGAGCCCACGCATAGCGCCGAGCTGACCGATGTTGCCCTTGTTTCCACGAGCGCCGGAGTTCGTCATCATGAGGAGTGGGTGGAACTGCGGATCGCGGCCACCCTTCTTCGTGTTGAGCTCCTCCATCATGGCGGTGCCGATGTCGCCGGTGGCCTTCTGCCAAACGCGGATCACGTTCTTGTAGCGCTCCTCGTCGGTGATGAGACCCTGGGTGTACTGGCCATCAACCTTGGCGACATCCTTGTCGGCCTCGGCGATGATCGCCTTCTTCCCCTGCGCCATGGCGATGTCGAAGACGGAGATCGTCATACCACCGCGGGTTGCCGCCTCGAATCCGACGCGCTTGATGCCGTCGGCGAGGAGTGCAGTCTCGACCTTGCCGAGCAGCTGGAACGAGCGGCTGATCAACTCACGAAGATCGGCGCGCGCCAGCGAACGGTTTACGAAACGAAGTCGGTCTGGAAGGATCTCGTTGAACTTCACGCGACCAATGGTGGTCTCAATGCGCTGCTCAACAAGCTGTTCGCTCTTCTCGTCCCACACCTTTGCGACGACGTCGATTGGTGCGTGAATGGCGATCTGGCCGAGGTCGTAGGCGAGAAGCGCTTCGGTCTCGTCAGAGAAGCGACGTCGCTTGGCACCGTCTGCCAGCGTCGTCTCCTGCGTGAGATAGAAGCAGCCGAGCACCATGTCCTGGGTCGGCGAAACGATTGGGGTGCCGTCGGCTGGCGACAGGAGGTTGTTCGACGAGAGCATCAGCTCGCGTGCCTCCTGCTGCGCCGCCTCGGAGAGCGGCACGTGGACCGCCATCTGGTCGCCGTCGAAGTCGGCGTTGAACGCCGTACAAACGAGCGGATGGATGCGGATTGCGGAACCCTCGACGAGCACCGGCATGAATGCCTGGATGCCGAGTCGGTGCAGGGTTGGGGCGCGGTTGAGCAGCACCGGGTGATCCTTGATCACGTCGGCGAGCACCTCCCACACCACGTCGGTGGCGCGCTCAGTGAGACGCTTGGCGCTCTTGATGTTGTGCGCGTGGCCCAACTCAACGAGCTGGCGCATGACGAATGGCTTGAAGAGTTCGAGCGCCATCTTCTTTGGAATACCGCACTCGTGCAGCTTCAGCTCTGGCCCAACCACGATGACGGAGCGGCCCGAATAGTCGACGCGCTTGCCGAGAAGGTTCTGGCGGAATCGCCCCTGCTTCCCCTTGAGCATGTCGCTGAGCGACTTGAGTCGGTGATTGCCGGTGCCGGAGATGGCGCGTCCACGTCGGCCGTTGTCAATGAGGGCGTCGACCGCCTCCTGGAGCATGCGCTTCTCGTTGCGCACGATGATCTCAGGGGCGCCGAGCTCGATGAGGCGCTTGAGTCGGTTGTTGCGGTTGATGACGCGGCGATAGAGGTCGTTCAGGTCTGAGGTGGCGAAACGGCCACCGTCGAGCTGCACCATTGGGCGCAGGTCTGGTGGGATCACCGGAAGGACCGACATGATCATCCACTCTGGTCGTGCGCCTGAGCGGCGGAAGGCCTCGAGGAGGCGGAGTCGCTTGATCGCCTTCTTGCGGCGCATGCCGGCGGTGTTGCGCACCTCAACGGCGAGCTCCTTCGCTTCGGCGTCGAGGTCCATGCGCTCGATGAGTTCACGGACCGCCTCGGCACCCATGCCGGCGCGGAAGATGCGCGCGCCGCGTGGGCGCTCGCTGCCGAACTTAGCGTCGAGGGTACGGAAGCTGTCGAGCTCGTCCTCACGGCCGATTTCTGGAAGCAACTGGAATGCCTTCAGGCTGAGCAGCGCCTTCTTCTCCTTGGCGATCTCTTCCTTGCGGCTCTGTGCTGATGTCTTGGCATTGGCGCGCAGTGCACCGACTTCGCCCTCGGCGAGCGCCTTCAGGTCGGCCTTCTTCTGCTCCCCCTCCTTGGCGATCGACTCCTTGAGTGCGGTGAAGTTCTGCTCGTCGTCGATGGAGGCCTGGGTGAGGACGGCGCGCAGTCGCGCCTTCCCCTCTTTGCCGCCAAGTGCGCCGTCGGCAACGATGATCTCTGCGGTGGTTTCGAAGACGATGGCGCCATCGGCCTTCTCTTCGCCGAGGTCGTTAATGGCGCGCTCGGTAACCTGCGCGGCCTCACCCATCGCCTGGGCGCGCTCGGCGCGGTCTGATTCCACCTGCTCAAGTCGTGCGCGAACTTCCCGCTCCAACTCGGTGAGCTGGCGCTTCAGTCGTGCATTGATCTCGCTCTCCTCTTCGGCCGTTGCGCCACCGCCACGTCCGGCGAGTTCGTCATCGAGACCCTTCAGGGCCTCCTTGCGGGCATCCTCGTCAACGCTGGTGACGATGTACTGCGCGAAGTAGAGAACCTTCTCGAGGTTGCGTGGTGAGATCTCCAGGAGGGTAGCCAAGCGGCTCGGGGTCCCCTTGAAGTACCAGATGTGCGAGACAGGGCTCGCCAACTGAATGTGACCCATGCGCTCACGGCGAACCTTGCTGCGCGTGACTTCAACGCCGCACTTGTCGCAGATGATGCCCTTGTAGCGAATGCGCTTGTACTTACCGCAGTAGCACTCCCAGTCGCGCGTTGGCCCGAAGATGCGCTCGTCGAAGAGGCCGTCCTTCTCTGGCTTCAGCGTGCGGTAGTTGATCGTCTCAGGCTTGGTGACCTCGCCCTTTGACCAACCGCGAATCTGCTCAGGGCTCGCCAGCGCTACGCGGATCGAATCGAAATTGTTAACTTCAAGCATGATCTCTCCTCGTCCCTACGCCGCGCTCAATTGTCTTCGAAGCCAGAGAGGTTGATTCCGAGGTTCGGCGTGGCGTAGCCAGCCGGATCCTCGAGCAACTCAATGGTCTCGTCGTCTTGATTCAAGATGTCAACGCTGATGCCGAGGCTCTGGAGCTCCTTCACGAGCACCTTGAACGACTCAGGCACACCTGGCGCCTGAATGCGCTCGCCCTTGACGATCGCCTCGTATGCCTGCACGCGGCCAACGACGTCGTCGGACTTCACCGTGAGGATCTCCTGCAGGATGTTTGCGGCGCCGTAGGCCTGGAGTGCCCAGACTTCCATTTCGCCGAATCGCTGGCCGCCGAACTGGGCCTTACCGCCGAGTGGCTGCTGCGTGATCAAGCTGTATGGGCCGGTTGAACGTGCGTGGATCTTGTCTTCGACAAGGTGGTGCAGCTTGAGCATGTAGGTGACGCCGACCGTAATCGGTCGATCGAACTCCTTGCCGCTCTTGCCATCGCGGAGCGTGATCTTGCCGTCGGCTGGCAGGCCCGCCGCCTCGAGCTCGGCGATGATGTTCTCCTCCGTTGCGCCGTCGAAGACTGGTGTTGCACCCTTCAGGTTCTGCTTCGCGAGCGCCCAGCCAAGGTGCGTCTCAAGGAGCTGGCCGATGTTCATGCGGCTCGGCACGCCGAGCGGGTTGAGGATGATGTCGACGGGCGTGCCGTCTGGCAGGTACGGCATGTCTTCCACTGGAAGGATGCGCGAAACGACGCCCTTGTTGCCGTGTCGACCGGCCATCTTGTCGCCGACCGAGATCTTGCGCTTCTGCGCAATGGAGACGCGCACCAACTGGTTCACACCTGGGGCGAGGTCAACCTCTTCACGGTGGAACTCGCGCACTTCGACAACGGTGCCGCGCTCGCCGTGTGGCAGACGCAGCGAGGAGTCCTTCACTTCGCGCGCCTTCTCACCGAAGATCGCGCGGAGGAGTCGCTCTTCAGCGGTGACTTCCGTCTCGCCCTTCGGCGTGATCTTGCCAACAAGGATGTCGCCAGGGCGCACATCGGCGCCCACGTTGATGATGCCGCGCTCGTCGAGGCTCGCAAGGAGCTCCTCAGGAACGTTGGCGATGTCGCGCGTGATCTCCTCAGGCCCGAGCTTGGTGTCGCGCGCCTCGATCTCGTGCTTCTCAATGTGAATGGAGGTGAAGACGTCCTCGCGAACGAGTCGCTCACTGATGATGATCGCGTCTTCGTAGTTTGCGCCTTCCCACGACATGTAGGCGACGACGATGTTCTGGCCGAGGGCGAGCTCGCCACCTTCGGTCGACATGGAGTCGGCGATGACCTGGCCCGGCTTCACGCGGTCGCCAACCTCAACGGCTGGGCGGTGGTTCAAGCAGGTCCCCTGGTTCGAGCGCACGAACTTCAGGAGTGGGTAGTGATCGATGTCCTTCTTGTTGGCAGCATCGTCTGGCTCAACCACGATCAGGTCGGCGGCAACGGATGTGACAACTCCTGGACGGCGCGCGATGACCACCTGGCCGGAGTCGCGCGCGGCGCGACCCTCAACACCGGTGCCCACGACTGGCGCATGTGGCTGAAGGAGCGGAACCGCCTGACGCATCATGTTTGAGCCCATCAGTGCGCGGTTGGCGTCGTCATGCTCAAGGAATGGAATCAGCGCGGTAGCAACAGAGACCACCTGCTTTGGCGACACGTCCATGAAGTCGACGCGGGTCGGCTCAACAAGTTCGAAGCCATCGCCCTTACGGCAGTAGATGCGCTCGCCCACAAGGTGCGAGTTGCTATCGAGCTCGGCGTTCGCCTGGGCGATCGCGTAGCGCTCCTCTTCGTCGGCGGCCAGATAGATCACGTCGGTTGTGACGCGGCCCTCCTTGACGCGGCGGTATGGCGACTCAATGAAGCCGAGCTCGTTGACACGGCCGAAGGTTGCGAGCGAACCGATCAGTCCGATGTTTGGTCCTTCTGGCGTTTCAATTGGGCAGATGCGGCCGTAGTGGCTGTGGTGGACGTCGCGAACGTCGAAGCCGGCGCGCTCTCGCGAGAGTCCGCCTGGCCCGAGGGCTGAGAGGCGTCGCTTGCTGGTGAGCTCGGCGAGTGGGTTCGTCTGGTCCATGAACTGGCTCAGCTGCGAACCGCCGAAGAACTCCTTCATTGCCGCGACAACAGGGCGCACGTTGACGAGCGCGCTTGGCGTTGCCTTGTCGTCTTCCTGAATGGTCATGCGCTCCTTGATGACGCGCTCCATGCGCAGGAGGCCGACGCGGAAGGCGTTCATGATCAACTCGCCGTTGGCGCGCACGCGGCGGTTGCCAAGGTGGTCGGTAACGTCACGATGTGCGCCACCCTCGTTCGCGAGAATCAGGTGACCAACGATTGCGGCGAGGTCTTCGCGCGTCAGCGTGCGCACCTCTGGTCCTGGAAGCTCAATGCCCATGCGCTCGGCGGTTTCGCTGAGGCGCTGGGTGAACTTGTAGCGACCGACGCGACCCAAGTCATAACGTCGACCATTGAAGAAGAGGTTCTCGACGAGCGATCGTGCGTTGTCACCCGTTGGTGGATCGCCAGGTCGCAGTCGCTTGTACACCTCAACGAGTGCCTCGCTGCGCGTTGCCGTGCCATCCTTCTCAAGCGTGTTCGCGAGATATGGATGCTCAGGATTGCTGGTGAGTCGTGAGAAGAGTCCGGCGATCTCATCGTTGGTCTCGTAGCCAACGGCGCGAAGCAGCGACGTGGCTGCAATCTTGCGCTTGCGATCAACCTTGACGTAGAGCTGATCCTTGCCGCTCGTCTCGAACTCGAGCCATGCGCCGCGGTTTGGAATGACCTTTGCCGACCAGAGGCCGCGACCCGAAACAGGATCAACGGTGTCGGTGTAGAAGACACCAGGTGAGCGCACGAGCTGCGAAACAACAACGCGCTCCGCGCCGTTGATGATGAACGTGCCCTGCGTGGTCATCCATGGGAAGTCGCCCATGTAAATCTGCTGTCGTCGAATTTCGCCGGTCTCAAGAACCTTCAACTCTGCGTTCACCATCAGTGGGCGTGCATAGGTGAGGTCCTTTGCGCGGGCGTCGTCTTCGGTGACCTTCTCGTCCTTGAACTCGTAGTCGAGGAAGTTCAGCTCCAGGCGCTTACCGGTGAAGTCGCGGATTGGGCTGATCTCTTCAAGGAGTTCGGCGAGGAAGGTCTTGGTGCCCTTTGGCAACGGTGTCGCGCCAGGGATCCACTCAGGGCCGACAAATGCGGCGAAGGAGTTGGTCTGTAGGTCAATAAGATTTGGGATTTCGAGGATCTCAGGGATGCGCGAATAGAACTTGCGGCCTCCGGTGGCGCTGGCGCTAGCGGCGGTGCGAGTCGGCATGCGGCGGCTCCTTCGTCGATCCTGAACGCTCGGCGATATGGACGCTGTTAAATGGTCGCCCGAGGGCGAAAGGAGATACTAGACCCCAGAGCCAAACCTGGCAAGCGGGGCACCCTGGACCCCTCCTGGGAGGGGGTGGCGCTCCCCCCGCCCCATGCTGGGACGGGGGTATTCGCCGATTTGTTACTTGATCTCGACCTTGGCGCCAGCCTCGGCGAGTGCGGCGACGATCTTCTCGGCGTCGGTCTTGGAGATCCCCTCCTTGATTGCCTTTGGAGCGGCGTCCACCAGGTCCTTCGCCTCCTTGAGGCCGAGACCGGTGAGCTCGCGCACCACCTTGATGACCTGGATCTTGTTCGCGCCGACGTCCGAAAGGACGGCCGAGACGGAGTCGCCGCCTGCGGCCTCGCCACCTGCTGCGGCGCCACCAGCGGCTGGGGCTGCGGCAACGGCGACTGGAGCGGCGGCGCTAACGCCGAACTTCTCCTCGAACGCCTTGACGAACTCGGAAAGCTCCAGGACGGTCATCTCGCTGACGGCCTCGAGCATCTGATCGGTAGTGAGCTTTGCCATGATTCTCTCCTTCTTTCAGCCCAGATGGGCTGGATTGTTACAAATGGACCGGACTACCGGCGGTTAGGCCCCTTCGGACTCGCGCTTCGTCTTCAGCCCACCGAGGGCGTAGCCCAGCTTCTGCAGCGGAGCATTGAAGAGGAAGGCAAGCTTCTGGACCGGTGCCTGGAATGCTCCAGCCACCGTGGCCAAGAGCACTTCGCGGCTTGGGAGCTTCGAGAGTGCCGTCAGCTGGGCAAGGTCGAGAATCGACGTTCCCAGGATGGCCCCCCTGACCTCAGCGGCTGGGTAGGCCTTCAGGGCCGCCAGTACCGTCTTGGCCAGAACCGCCTCATCTCCCGTTCCGAAGGCAATTGCCGTCGGGCCGGAGAGGTGTGACGGAAGGGTGGCGTTCCCCGCCTCGTTTGCGGCGACTCGCATCAGGCGGTTCTTCACCACCCGGTACGTGATCCCCAGCGGCCGAAGCGTGTTACGGATGGCGGCGAAATCCGACACCGTAAGTCCTCGGTACGAGGTAAGGATGAGCCCACGGCTCTTCGACAGCTCGTTCGCGAGCGAATCGATCGTGCTGCGCTTCTTCTGCGTTGGCACGGTTCCTCCTTCTCTGGACGCACAGGCCGGTGCGTCTCGGCGGATGCAGCTGGCACCCCTGCAACTCTTCGCGTCACAGGGGGTCGCGCGTTCCGCGAGAAACCCTCTGCCTCAGCATGCCCACTCGTTGGTCGACCTTGCGGTTGACCTCTGAGTGACTTAAGTCCCCTGCCTCACGGCGGGGGTCACAGGCCCTCTTCGGCGAATCGTCGTATTTCGTCTCCCGAGCGTCTCCACTCGGGCGCTATGTTCGGTCGGCCAGCCGGGCCGACGCGGATGGGGAGTTTACCCCGCGACCGCCAGCAGTGCTGGTACGTCAACGGCAACACCAGGCCCCATGGAGGCGGAGATGCTGACGCCCTTGATGAAGGTGCCCTTGAGGCCCGTTGGCTTGGAGCGGTTCACGGCGTCGAGCAGGGTCGCCAGGTTTCCGACGATCTGCGCTTCGGTGAAGCTCGCCTTGGCGAAGCCGAGGTGGATGATCGCGGCCTTGTCGACCTTGAACTCCACGCGGCCCGACTTCAACTCGGCGATGGTGCGCTCGAGGTCGTTGGTGATCGTGCCGGCCTTCGGGTTCGGCATCAGGCCCTTGCGGCCGAGCACCTTACCGAGCTTACCGACCTGACCCATCATGTCTGGCGTGGCGATGGCAACGTCAAAGTCGCTCCAGCCACCGTCAACCTTCGCGATCAGATCGGCGGCGCCGACCTCATCTGCGCCGGCCTTGGTCGCCTCGTTCGCCTTCTCGCCCTGGGCGAAGACGGCGATGCGCACGCGCTTACCTGTGCCGTGTGGGAGGCCGATGGTGCCACGCACCATCTCGTCGGACTGTCGTGGGTCGACACCGAGGCGAATATGGACCTCGATCGTCTGGTCGAACTTCGCGGTCGCGGTCTTCTTCACCAGGGCAGCGGCCTCAGTTGGCTCGTACTGCTTCTCTGGGTCAACCAGCTTTGCCGCTTCGATGTAACGCTTGCCGTGCTTTGCCATTCTGTTTCCTCCTTGTCGGCCGTTTGTCGGCCTCCCCCTTCACCGCGGGGTTGCGGCGATCGTCAGGCGACGACCTCTACTCCCATGGACTTTGCGGATCCTTCGATCATCTTGCAGGCTGCCTCAATCGTTGGCGCGTTGAGGTCCGTCATCTTCTTGGTTGCAATCTCTTGCACCTGTGCGCGCGTGATCTTGCCAACGTTGCCGGCCTTGTGATCGCCAGCACCCTTCTCAATGCCCGCCGCCTTGCGAATCATGTCCGCAGCCGGTGGCGTCTTGAGAACGAAGGTGAACGAACGATCCTCAAAGATCGTGATAACGGCTGGAATCACTTCGCCCTTGCGGTCGGAGGTCTTCTCGTTATACGACTTCGTGAACTCGACGATGTTGATGCCGTGAGGCCCGAGGGCCGTACCGACAGGTGGCGCTGGAGTTGCCCCACCCGCGGGGAGCTGCAGCGTGACGGTTGCGCGGATCTTCTGTGCCATGGTGCGCTCCTCTCTACTTCCGGATTACAGCTTCGATACTTGGAGCAGATCAAGTTCCACAGGCGTCTCGCGCCCGAAGATCGAGACCAACACCTTGACCTTGCTTCGCTCTGGGTCGATATCTTCGACCGTTCCAACGAAGTCTGAGAATGGTCCGTCGTTGACGCGGACCGACTGGCCCTTGACGAAAGCAACCTTGACCGTTGGCGCCTGGCCCACGCCGAGCTGTCGCAGAATCTGCTTCACCTCGGTCTCTGTGAGCGGCACTGGATCGGCCTTCATGCCAGGAATTGCGGATCCACCGACGAAGCTCGTGACGCCCGGCGTGTTGCGCACGACGTACCAGCTCTCCGGCTCCATGATCATGTCGACGAGCACGTAGCCCGGATAGATCTTCTTCTGCACGGTCGTACGAACGCCGCTGCGAATGACGATCTCGTCTTCCATTGGCACAACGACCTGGAAGATGCGGTCGGACATGTCCATCGACTCAATGCGGTGCTCAAGGTTCGCCTTCACCTTGTTCTCAAATCCTGAGTAGGTATGGATGGCGTACCAGTGTCGCTTTGCCGTTGGCGCCGGCTTCTCAGCGGCGGCGCTTCCGGTCTCGGGGCTCAGTGCATCAGTCACAGGTTTCTCCTCGTCCAGATACTCAGGCGGGGTTGATCAGCTTGAGGATTTCGGTAAAGAGCAGGTCCCAGAAGGCGATGTAGAAGCCCACGACCAGCGAGGCAACGAAGACGAGCACGGTAAGCACACGGACCTGTGCGCCAGTTGGCCATGCCACCTTGCGCAGTTCCGAGATTGCCTCCGAGAAGAACTTTCGGATTCGCTTCACGCTCGTTTGCTCCTTCGCTTCACTTGACTTCCTCTGCGGCCGTGGCCGAGAGGCTGGCAGGGGCGGCCGGACTCGAACCGACAACAACCGGTTTTGGAGACCGGGACTCTACCAATTGAGCTACGCCCCTACTGATGCTCTCCTTGCGCCTGACCTACTTCGTCTCGCGATGCATGCGCTGCACACGACATCGTGGGCAGTACTTCATCAACTCGAGGCGATTCGGGTCATTGCGCTTGTTCTTGCGCGTCGTGTACGTGCGCTCCTTGCACTCCGTGCACGCGAGTTGCAGCGTGGGTCGGTTCTCTGCCTTTGCCATCTGCTACTCGGTGATCTTCGTAATGGAGCCGGCGCCAACGGTGCGGCCGCCTTCGCGAATCGCGAAGCGCTGACCGACCTCGATGGCGATCGGGGTGATGAGCTCAACCGTCATCTCGACGTTGTCGCCCGGCATGATCATCTCGGCGCCCGCTGGGAGGCCGATCGAGCCAGTGACGTCGGTCGTGCGCAGGTAGAACTGCGGACGGTAGCCGTTGTAGAACGG
>CAMAXG010000035.1 GCA_945862225.1 Thermoflexus hugenholtzii JAD2
ACAGCGGTGCCGCTCTTGCGCATCGCAGGCTTCGCCTTGTCGATGAGATAGAGGGTGCGTGACTTGTCAAAGAGTTCTGTTGCCGCGCTATTCAGGTACTTCGGTCCACGATCGCCGCGCTTGTCGTCTTCAGGAAGGAGGCGACCACCGAGGCCGGTGATCTTGCCGTTCGCATCGCGGATCGGAAAGATCACGCGAGCGCGGAAGCGGTCATAGGCGCCGCGACCACCGTCGCGTTCCGTGGTGAGGCCGACGGCGGCAAGCTCCGCGGGCGTTGCGCCGCGCTTTGCGGCGAGTGCCTTGGAGCAGGCGTCCCATGAATCTGGTGACCAGCCGAGTCGCTGTGCCTCAATCGTCTCATCGGTGAATCCGCGTGAGTGCAGATAATCGAGGGCGGGGCGTCCGAGCTCGTGTGAGGTGAGGATGGCGTGATAGAAGCTCACCGCACCTTCAAGTACGTCGCGGAGTCGCACCTTGCGCGCATCTTCGGCGCGACTGCGGTCGTCGATGGTGACGCCAGCCTTTGCGGCGAGCAGGGTGAGCGCCTCGCCGAACGGCAGGCTGTCGCGCTCCATAACGAAGGTGAAGATGTCGCCCCCCTTGCCGCAGCCGAAACACTTCCAGGTTTCACGGGCAGGTGTGACCACGAATGAGGGGGTCTTCTCGCCGTGGAATGGGCAGAGGCCCTTGAACGCAGCGCCCGCCTTGCGGAGCACGACGGTCTCGCCAACAACGTCGGCGACGGCGAGTCGGCTCTTGATCTCAGCAACGCTCCCGGAAGCCATCGGTGGGGGACCTCCTTTGCGGTTTCGTGATCGGGCAAAGCAGTTGCCCGTGGGTGTCAAGCGCTGTTGGGCGCAGAATAGCAGTCTGACCCTCCCCAGGACCCAGGCATCTACGCGCCCCCTCCCCTACACTCCCCTGCAACGGCGACGCTCAGCGTCGCGCCAACCGTGAGGAGGCCCCATGGCAGAGACGGCACCTACCCCCGCCTCGTTCGGCATCCTTGCCGACGACCCCGCCTACAACGCCACCCTCGCGGCACGCATCGACGACACCGACACGCTCGCCCGCGTCTGGATCAAGCCCGATGGCGTGCCGACCCCGTTTGAGCCTGGCCAGTACGTGACGATCGGCGTAAAGGTGGGTGAGAAGTTTGTGCAGCGCCCCTACTCCGTCGCCTCCTCGGCGCGCGCCCTGGATGGCGGCTATGAGCTCTACCTTCGACTCGTCCGTGGCGGTGCGTTTACGCCGCTTGTCTTCTCTCTTCCCGTCGGCCACCGAATGCGCGTGCTCGCCCCAAAGGGGAAGTTCACCATGGAGCCCGCCGACACACGTGTGCAGATCTACGTCTCTTCGGGCACAGGGATCGCGCCGTTTGTCAGCATGGCGCGCACCCTCGCCGACGACGGTGCCCCGCGACGTGCGATCTACCTGAATGGTGTGAGCTACGTCAGCGACATCGGCTACCGCGAGTTGATCGAGGGGTGGGAGAAGAGCGGGTCGTACCCGGCAACCTACGTTCCAACCATTTCACGACCGGCTGATCCACTCAATGCTGGCTGGACGGGCCGCACTGGCCGCGTCGAGAGCATCATTCAATCAGCACTCAGTGATCTCGGTGTTGACCCAAGTCAAGCGATTGCCTACCTCTGCGGAAACCCCGAGATGATCCTCGCTGCAGAGAGCGAGCTCGCCGCATTCGGTCTACCTGCCGATGCGATTCACAAGGAGCTCTACTGGCCAGCTGGCAAGCAGCCGACAGGCGCGACCGAAGCCTAAGGGCGCGAGGCGCGCAACTTCGCGAGGAAGAACTCCTCCAGGCGATCAGCGCTGACGCGCTCCTGCTCCATGGTGTCGCGATCACGCACGGTGACAGCGTTGTCATCCATGGAGTCCACGTCGACGCAGATGCACCACGGCGTGCCGATCTCATCCTGCCGGCGATAGAGCTTGCCGATTGCGGCGGTGTCGTCGTAGACGGCGGTGAACTCGCGCGAGAGCCCGTCGCGAATGCGGTGCGCCATCTCCACAAGGTCGTCGCGCTTCTTGAGGAGCGGTAGGACCGCCACCTTGTACGGCGCGAGCTCTGGGTGCAGCGAGAGGACGACGCGCTTCTCGTCGCGCACAACCTCTTCGCGGTAGGCGTCGATCAGGAAGGTGAAGGCGGCGCGGTCGGCGCCGGCCGCGGCCTCAACGACCCACGGAGTGAATGAGGTTTCGGTCGCTGGGTCAAAGTAGTCGAGGCTCTCGCCACTCTCGGCGGCGTGGCGCGAGAGGTCGAAGTCGCCACGGTTGTGGATCCCCTCGAGCTCCTTCCAACCGAATGGGAAGCGGTACTCCACGTCGATGGCGCGCTTGGCGTAGTGGGCCAACTCGTCAGGGGCATGCTCGCGCATGCGCAGACGCTCCGGCGAAACGCCGTACGACTTGTACCACTCGAGTCGGCGTGGCAGCCACTCTTCAAACGCAGCGGTGGCAGCCTCGTCGGGGCGCACGAACATCTGGAGCTCCATCTGCTCAAACTCGCGCATGCGGAAGACGAAGTTTCCTGGGCTGATCTCGTTGCGGAACGACTTACCGATCTGGGCGATGCCGAACGGGATCTTCTTTCGCGACGAATCGCGCACGTTCTTGTGCTGCACATAGGCGCCCTGCGCCGTCTCTGGACGCAGGTAGATCACAGAGGCATCCTCTTCAACAGGGCCCATGAAGGTCTTGAACATCAGGTTGAAGCGGCGCGGCGCGGTGAGCGTGCCTTCACAATCTGGGCACTTCAGGCCCATCTTGGCAACGATCTCGGCATCGGCGAGCTGCGTGGTGGTGAGGTCGCCTGTCCCTGGGAGTTCGTCGAGGCGGTAGCGTCGCTTGCAGGCGGTGCACTCAACGAGTGGATCGCTGAAGGAGCCGACGTGGCCAGAGGTCTTCCAGACCTGTGGGTGCATCAAGATGCCGGCGTCGAGTCCAACAACCTCGTGGCGCTGCTGCACCACGCTGCGCCACCAGGCGCGCTTCACATTGTTCTTCAGTTCGACGCCGAGTGGGCCGTAATCCCACACTGCGTTGATGCCGCCGTAGATCTCGGAGCTGGGGTAGACAAAGCCGCGGCGCTTCGCCAACGAAACGATGGTGTCGAGCTCTGAGACCGCTGGGGTCGCGTCAGCCGCTGGGGTTCCAGCGAGGGTCTTCGAGGAGTCGGCGTTGATGCTCATTGCGAGGAAGCCTACCCGATCAGGGAGAACGCTTACTTCGCGTCGCTCTTTGGGGCTGGGGCCGGCGCGCTCGCAGGCGCATCCGAGGAGCCTGAACCGCCGCTGCGGCGATCGAGTTTGGCCCAGCCGCTCCCCTTGAAGTGCACGCTCGCCGCAGAGAATTGTCGCTCGAGCGTCCCGCCACACTCTTCGTGGGTCCGAGCCTGCTGCTCATCAATGCCGTGCAGCACCTCAACGGTGGCGCCGCACTTTGCGCAGAGGTAGTCGTAGAACGGCATTAGGAGCCTCGCTCGAGTCGTGCGATCTCATCGCGCAGCTCGGCAACGCGGCGCTCCGCTCCTGCGACCACAGCGGCCGGCGCCTTCCCTGTAAACGACGGATCTGCGAGGCGAGCCTCCGCGGCGGCGAGTTGCGCCTGAGCCGCGGCGAGGTCCTTCTCGCGCCGGGCGCGATCGGCATCAAGCGCTGCAGCATCGGCCTGCGGCGGTGCCAGTCGCGCGGTGAGCGCACCTGCCACCACGAGCAAACCCTCGCCCTCGGTCGGGAGTGCGGCCGCAATGGTGAGCGGGCGCACGCGCGCCAGCCGCTCAATGGCGGAGCGCAGGCCTTCACCCGATGCGGCAAGCTGCGGCGGTGCTGCAACGGTGAGTGGGATCCATGCACCAGCGGCAAGCTTCGCAGTGGTGCGCGCCGCGCGTACCTCGCGCACCAGGTCCAGCCACTGATCAATGCTGCTTGTTGCGCTGCTCGCCGCCGCATGCCGCGCCGGCCAGGCCGCTGTCGCCAAGAGTCCTGGGTCGTTTGCGCGTCGCGGGAGCGCCTCCCAGATCCCTTCCGTAATGAATGGCGCAATAGGGTGCAGCAGGCGCAAGAGATCATCGAGCGCATCCACGAGCGTCCACCAGACGGCGGTGCGCTCCGCGGCCGGTCGCGTCTCGTCGGCGAGTGTCACCTTGGCGATCTCAATCGCCTGGTCGCAATACTCCGCCCAGATCGCATCGTAGATGCGCTGTGACGCTTCAGAGAAACCGTACTGCCCAAGGGCGCGGTCGACGTCATCCACCGCGGCGCTCAGGCGCGTCGCCATCCAGATGCCGAACTCCCCCGCCGCTGCATGCGCGTCGGCAGCAGATGGTCGATCGCCGGTTGCCTCAGCGGGTCGCGCGCCAAGCACATAGCGTGCGGCGTTCCAGAGCTTGTTCATGAAGTTGCGTGCGTTCTCCAACTTCTCAGGCGAGAGCCGCTGGTCAGCACCTGGTGCGGTGCCCGAGACAAGTGCGAATCGCAGCGCGTCGGCGCCGATCTCATCAATTACCGAGAGTGGGTCGACGACGTTCCCTTTCGTTTTTGACATCTTCTGCCCCTCAGGATCGCGCACCATGCCGTGCAGATAGATGGTTTCAAATGGCGGTGCCCCCATCAGCTCGATGCCGAGCATCATCATGCGCGCAACCCAGAAGAAGAGGATGTCGTGACCGGTCTCCATGACTTGTGATGGGTAGTAGCGCGCGAGATCTGGCGTCTTGTCGGGCCAGCCAAGTGTGCTGAATGGCCAGAGGCCGCTGCTGAACCAGGTGTCGAAGATGTCGCTCTCCTGCTGCAGTGTGTTCGACTCGGCGCCGCAGGTGCCGCAGCCGACTGGACCCTCTTCACGATCGGTCACGGTGATGTGCCCATCGGCGCAGTACCAGGCGGGAATACGGTGCCCCCACCAGAGCTGACGGCTCACGTTCCAATCGCGAATCTCGGTGAGCCAGTGCTCCCACGTCTTCTCAAAGTGCGCCGGCACGATCTGCGTTGCGCCAGAGCGGGTTGCGGCAAGCGCCTTCTCGGCGAGCGGCTTTGCACGAATGAACCACTGCGTGCGCAGGCGTGGCTCCAAGATGTCGTTGCTGCGCTGGCAGCGCGCCGGGTTCGCCGTATGGGGCTTGACCGACACCAGGAGGCCGAGCTCTTCAAGTGCGGCGACGATCGCCTTGCGCGCCTTGAAGCGATCCATGCCGGCGAATGGCGCTGGGGCGTCGGCAACGATGCGAGCGGACTCATCGAGGATGGTCGGGGCTGGCAGGTTGTGACGGAGACCAACTTCACGGTCGTTCGGATCGTGTGCTGGGGTGACCTTCACTGCGCCCGTGCCGAAGCTCATCTCAACAAACGCATCGGCAACCACTGGCACGGCGCGATTGACGAACGGCACCATCACGCGCTTCCCAACGAGTGCGGTGTAGCGCGGATCGTCAGGGTGCACGGCGACGCCGGTGTCGCCAAGGAGCGTCTCTGGTCGGGTTGTCGCCACAACAACGCCGCTGTTGGCGTCGCCCCCTTCTAGTGGGTAGCGAATCTCCCAGATGCTCCCCTGCTCTTCGGTCGCCACCGACTCAAGGTCAGAGACGCTCGTCTTGCAGCCAGGGCACCAGTTGACGAGCGCCTCGCCGCGATAGGCAAGGCCGCGCTCGTAGAGCGTTGCGAAGGCGGTGCGCACAGCTCGGCTCGAGACCTCGTCCATGGTGAAGCGGGTGCGGCTCCAGTCGGCCGAGGCGCCGAGGCGCTGGAACTGCCCGAGGATGGTGTCCCGCGTCTCGTCCATAAAGCGGTGCATGCGCTCGAGGTAGCGCTCACGGCCGAGATCGGCACGGCTGCTCCCCTCCTTCTCCACGATGCGATCGAGCACGTACTGGGCGGCGATGGAGGCGTGATCGACGCCAGGGAGCCAGAGCGCTGCACGCCCCTGCATGCGCGCACGGCGCACCATCAAATCTTCAAGCGTGACGAAGAGCGCGTGACCGACATGCAAACCGCCGGTGACGTTGGGTGGCGGCATGATGATCGTGAATGGCGGGAGTGACTCGCGACCCTCGGCATCGCGCGTCTCGCGTCCGTCAGGGCTGCCGTAATCGGTTGCCGCCCAGCGGGCTGCAACGCTGCGCTCTACCTCAGCGGCGCTATAAGAGGGGCCGAGCTCGCGTGCCGCCGTCACGCTGATGCGCGGGGGGTGGCCGTGCGCGTGCGCGGTGCGCGTCGGACCGGTGCCGCAGGCTCACTCACGCCAATCTCGCGCTCGGTGAGCATGAGCGGCAGCGCGCCGGCACTAATCGTCTCTTCGGTCACCACACAGCGACGCACGTCGGGTCGATCGGGCAGGTCGTACATCGTGGCGAGCAGTGCATCCTCAAGAACCGCACGCAGCGCGCGAGCACCGGTCTTGCGCAGCAGTGCCTTCTCGGCAACCGCATGCAGGGCAGCAGGCGTGAACTGCAGATCCACGTTGTGCATCTGGAAGAGGCGCTGGTACTGCTTCACCAGCGCGTTCTTCGGCGCAACAAGAATCTCCACGAGATCGTCAAGCGTCAACGGATCAAGCGCCACGATCATCGGCAGGCGCCCGATGAACTCAGGAATCAGGCCGTAGCGCAGCAGGTCGTCAGGCATGAGCTGCTCAAGTACACGAGTGCGCTCATCTTTGCTGGCTGGAGTATCGGAGCCGAAGCCAATGCCGCGTCGACCAACGCGATCCGAGACGATCTTCTCAAGCCCTTCAAATGCACCGCCGCAGATGAAGAGAATGTTCGTTGTATCAATCTGCAGGTACTCCTGATGCGGATGCTTGCGGCCACCCTGTGGCGGCACGTTCGCCACCGTGCCTTCGATGATCTTCAGGAGCGCCTGCTGCACCCCTTCGCCCGAGACATCACGCGTGATCGACGGGTTGTCGGACTTGCGGGTGATCTTGTCGATCTCGTCGATATAGATGATGCCGCGCTGCGCGCGCTCAATGTCGCCATCGGCCGCCTGGATTAGGCGGAGCAGAATGTTCTCGACATCTTCACCGACGTAGCCGGCTTCGGTCAGGCTTGTGGCATCGGCGATGCAGAAGGGCACGTCAAGGAATCGGGCAAGCGTTTGCGCGAGGAGCGTCTTGCCGGAACCGGTCGGGCCAACGAGCAAGATGTTCGACTTGGCGATCTCCACGCCATCGGCAACGTTCGGCGCGCCAACGCGCTGGTAGTGGTTGTGCACGCCAACGGCGAGCGAACGCTTCGCGCGCTCCTGGCTCACGACATGCTCGTTGAGTGCTGTGTGAATCATGCGCGGGGTTGGCGTGACGCCGCCGAATGACTTGCGCTGCGGCGCCGATGGCGACTGTTCGGTGGCGATCTCGGCGCAGAGGGCAACGCACTCGTCGCAGATGTAGACGCCTTGGCCGGCGATCAACTTACGAACCTGCTCCTGCGTCTTGCGGCAGAAGGAGCAGCGATAGGATCCCGTGCCCGCGCTGCGTGGGCCGCGCGTCTTCCCGCCTCCCGACT
This sequence comes from Thermoflexus hugenholtzii JAD2, assembly GCA_945862225.1. Classification (GTDB taxonomy): domain Bacteria; phylum Chloroflexota; class Limnocylindria; order Limnocylindrales; family Limnocylindraceae; genus Limnocylindrus. The sequence goes on from CAMAXG010000035.1 coordinate 7,520, forward strand.
CTCCGGATCCAGCTCCTCCGCTCATGCGGCGCGCCTCACTTCCCCTTAGGCGGGACGATCGCAGGAAGCTTGTAGACCTCGTCGATGATGCCGTACTCCACCGCCTGCTCTGGCGAGAGGAAGAGGTCGCGGTCCGTATCCTTGACGACCTTCTCCATCGGCTGGCCCGTGTGGGCGGCGAGGATCTCTTGCGTCGTTCGCACGAGCTGCTCCATCTCCTTCACCTGAATGAAGACGTCGGGCGTGTTGCCGCGGAATCCGCCAGAGCCCTGGTGGATCATGATGCGGCTGTGCGGTAGGGCGAAGCGTCGACCTGGTGCGCCAGCGGCGAGGAGCACCGCGCCCATCGACATGGCGATGCCGGTGCAGATCGTGCTCACAGGGGCACGCACGTAGCGCATCGTGTCGTAGATCGCGAGGCCAGAAGTGATCACACCCCCTGGACTGTTGATGTAGAGCGAGATCTCCTTCTCAGGATCCTCTGAATCGAGGAAGAGGAGCTGCGCAATGATCAGGTTGGCGATGTCATCTTCGACAGGGCCGCCCAGGAAGATGATGCGCTCCTTGAGTAGGCGTGACCAGATGTCGTAGGCGCGTTCGCCCTTGCTTGAGGACTCAATCACCATTGGTACGAGCATTAGTCACCCCCTACATGTGCACCCGCTCTCTGCGGGAGGCTGAGTTTACTTGGCGGAAGCCTTCGCGGCGGTAGGCGTCGCTGGGCGCTCAGGAGCCCAGGCTGGCCATGCCTTCGGGTGAGCGTCAAACCACTCGTCGACGAGCCGCTCAACCACAAGGGAGCGGCGTAGGGAGGCACGGATCGCTCGGCGACCGCGCTCCGATGAGAGATAGGCCTCGAGCTTGCGCTGCCCCTGAGTCTGCGGGCGGGCGCGCTCAACCTCTTCGTCGATCAACTCCTCTGGGACCTCGACCCCTTCGGCGCCGGCGACTGCGCTCAACACCAGGAGGGTTCGCGCGCGGCGCTCGCCGCGCTCACGCATTTCGGAGCGAATCTCTTCCACGCTCTTGCCAGCAGCGCCAAGGTACTGCTCAAAGGTCAGCCCCTGTCGCGCAATGCTGCGCGCCAACTCGTCGACAAGTCCGTCGATCTCCTCTTCAATCAGTGGATCAGGGATCTCAACGGTGGCGCCCTCCATGGCGAACTCAACGATCTTGTCGGCAAACTCGTGGCGGGCGCGATCAACGGCACTCGCCTTGAGGCGCATCAAGATCTCGGCCCGCAGACCAGCAACATCGGTGACGTTCGCAACCTGAGCGGCGAAGGCATCATCGAGCGGCGGCGGGACCCGCGCGCGCAAGTCGTTAATGACGACATCAAATCGCGCTGGCACGCCCTGCAGCGCCGCCTCTTGGTAGTCCTCAGGGAAGGTCACCTCAACGGTGGTGGCGTCGCCGACTTTCGCGCCAACGAGCTGCGCCTCAAATCCTGGAATGAGACGATCGGAACCGAGCACGATCGGCATGCGCTCTGACGACGCACCATCAATCGCAACACCGGTGTTAACGCGATAGCCGTCAAAGGCGATGATCGCGTAGTCGCCCAACTCGGCCCCGCGATCGGTGACGGCGGTAAGCGTTGCGTAGCTGTCGCGCAGGTCGCTGACGACCGCTTCGACCTTCGCCTCATCAGGCTCCTCGAACGTTGGCTCAAAGGTGTAGCCGCGGTAGTCGCCGAGCTTCACCTCTGGCGGCACAGGGATGAGTGCGGTGAAGGTGTACGCCTCGCCTTCAACGATCGGCTTCGCATCGATCTTTGGGCTGGTCAGCGGAACGATGTCGGACTTCATGATTGCGTCGCGATAGCCGCGCTCAATCAGGATCTCGGTCGCCTCATCAAGGATGCGGTTGATGCCAGCGAAGCGCTCAACAATGGAGCGTGGCGCCTTCCCCGGGCGGAAGCCTGGGATGCGGCTGTGACCAGCTACGTGGCGGACCGCCTGGGCGATTGCCGCAGCCACGTCTGCGACTGCGAGGGTGACCTCGAGTCGGACGGTGCTCTTCTCTGCAGGAGTGGTCGTGAATTCCATGAGCGCACAGGGTACCCGACGACCCTTGTTCTGGTGGGCGAGGTGAGACTCGAACTCACACGTCGTTGCCGACACCGGCTCCTAAGGCCGGCGCGTCTACCGTTTCGCCACTCGCCCCCGAGCATCATCGTCGCCCACGGGGGTTCCGTCCACCGCAGGTCGGCCATCGATCAACGCATCAATCACCGCGCGCCCGCCGCGCTGGGCAGCGGCCGCCACTACCCCACTCACAAAGGCGCTCCCCGCTCCACCGCCAGGGCGCTTGGATCCACCTGAACGCGAGCCGAACCAGCGCACGAGGAGGAGGGCCAGGATCCCAAGGAGTCCGAGGGCCCGCAGGGGGCGGTCCCGCAGCTCCTGCCCTAGCCCGCCGCTGGGTCGCAGTCGGCCGCCAATCGCCCGAACGCGCACAAGTGACGCCTCTCGAGATTGGCGCACGACTGAGAGTCGCTCGGCTACCGCAGGGCGGCTCGCGGCGAGAACCTCCACCCGCTTGGCGCGCAGGTCACGTTCGTTGGTCTGGTCAGGCATCGTCGCCCTGATCACTGGCCCCACGTCGCTCGCGCAGACGATCGGCGATGCCGCGGAGTGCATCAGCGGCGGCGCGAACCACCTTGCGGGCGGGCGCAATGGCGGCATCGGCGGCGCCGACCGCCCCGCCAACCTCTTCGGCAAAGGCGGAGGCCGCCTCGTCGCGCAGGTCATCAACAGCATCAAACGTTGCGCGGAGTTCATGCTCCGTAGCGAGTGGGCGGAAGCGATCGGTAAAGCGCTGCATGTCAAACGTCGCCAGTCCAACCAGCAGGTCCACCAGGAGGAAGCTCAACGCAAAGAGCAGCGACGCCGCAGTTGCGGGGCCGGCCGATCCGTTGAAGACGAAGAGCACAAGCAGCGCACCGATCGCCCCACCGACAACCGCGAGGAGGAACGACCGCGCGCGACGCGGTGCTGTGATCTGCAGGATTGCCGACGTGATCGCCGCCGCAACAACGAGCAGGAGGAGCGTTACGTGTGCGGCACCCCAGATCATCGAACCGAAGAAAGCGGCACCGAGCAACATAAAGATGGCGATGAGCAGCGCAAGCAGCGCGGCGGTGACGAGCGTGATGACCGCGATTGCACCGAGCAACACGCCAACGGCATCGCGGGAGATTGCACCGAGCTCGGCGCGGAAGAGATCCCAGTGTCCGCCGATCAGTGCGCGCACCGCAACGATTAGCTGCGCAGCGTCGTCGCTGAATCCCTCGCGCTCTGTCGAGCCCCCAGGTGTTTCGTTCATGGAGTTAGGCGACCGTCAGCGTTGGTGCCGTCTCGTTTGCGGCGCGCACTGCGAGTCGCGCGGCGACTTGGCCCGCCAACTCCTTCAGTGCTACGGCGGCCGGGCCCTCTTCGCGTTGTGCAACGGCGGGGATCCCTGCATCGCCACCTTGTCGCACCGCCATCTCCAGCGGAATGCGGCCAAGGTGATCGAGCCCCTCCTCTTTTGCAAGACGCTCTGCGCCACCGCGTCCAAAGATTTCGGTGAGCTCACCGCAGTGCGGGCAGGCAAACGCCGACATGTTTTCAACGATGCCAAGGATTGGCACATTCATGCGGCGGAACATGGCGAGTGCCTTGGTCACATCGGAGAGAGCAACATCTTGTGGCGTCGTGACGAGCACTGCGCCGGCGATTGGCACCGCCTGCGCCAGCGTGAGCTGTGCATCAGAGGTTCCAGGCGGCAGGTCCACAACGAGATAGTCGAGATCGCCCCACTCCACGTCGCGTAGGAACTGCTGAATGGCGCCGCCGATGAGCGGGCCGCGCCAAACGATCGGCTGACCCTCCGGCACAAAGAACTGAATGGAGATGAGTTTGACGCCGTGGCGCTCGATCGGCTCGATCTTGCCGCCAGCGCTCGACTTCGGGGTGCCGGTCGCCCCCATCATCTGCGGCAGGTTCGGCCCGGTGATGTCGGCGTCAAGAAGGCCGACGCGGGCGCCGCTCTGGGCCAGGGCAACCGCCAGGTTGACCGAGACGGTGCTCTTGCCGACCCCGCCCTTCCCTGAGGCGACGGCCACAATGTTACGAATGCCGGGGAGGAGGCGCTCCTGGGTCGAGGCGGAGGCGCGACGAACCTTGGAGCCCCAGCGGAGCTCGGCCACTGTTACACCGATCCCATCGAGGGCGGCGCGGATATCACGCTCAATCACGTCCTTCAGGGGGCAGGCGGGGGTGGTGAGCTCGATCATGAAGCTGGCCTTGTCGCCGTCGAGGGTGATCTCCTTGACCATCTCCAATGTAACAATGTCGCGACCGAGCTCGGGCTCCTGGACGCCGGAGAGGGCCTGGAGGACGGCTGCTTCAGTGGTGGCCACGGATCCCCTTTCGCCCCGATCGGGGCTCGCGGTGGCGCCCCACGGGCGCATCTCCCCCATCCTACCCGCAACAGCGTTTGACCCCACCCCCCGTGGGTCATAGTCTCTGCAGGTCCTCACTTGAGGGGCAGGAGAAGGACAGGTGTCCGCGGAGGTGAAACCGAGGGTGGCAGACGTCGACGTTCGCCTGGTCAACGTGACCAAGATGTTCGGAGATCAGACCGCAGTAGACGGCATCACGCTTGATGTCTCCGACGGCGAGTTCTTCACCCTCCTCGGCCCATCCGGTTGTGGCAAGACCACAACGTTGCGCATGATCGGCGGCTTCGAGCAGCCGACGAGCGGCCTCATTGAGTTGAAGGGTGAAGATGTCACCTTCCTCCCCGCGCACGAGCGCGACGTCAACACCGTCTTCCAGAGCTACGCGCTCTTCCCGCATCTCACCATCTT
>CAMAXG010000036.1 GCA_945862225.1 Thermoflexus hugenholtzii JAD2
GTGCGCGACACCATTGAAGAGACGCCACCAGAGCTCGTCGCCGACATCATGGACCAGGGGATCGTTCTTGCAGGTGGTGGTGCACTCCTGTTGGGAATGGATGTGCGACTCGCCGCCGAAACAAAGATGCCAGTTCGTATTGCGGATGATCCGCTCACCTGCGTTGTGCGTGGTACCGGCATCATTCTGGAAGAGGTTGAGGCGCTCGAGAAGATGCTCGTCCCTGAGACCTACCAGCGCCCACTGCGCTAAGGACCCATGCTCCCCCGCGATCGTGGAGAGCGCAACCCGCAGGCTGGCCTTGTCGCCATCGGCGTCGTACTTGCCATCAACGGGATCCTCTTCTTGCTCTCTGGCAGCGAGCCGGTACTCGCCGTACAGGGTGCTGCGGGGCAGGTGGTGCGCACGGTGAGCGAACCTGTCGCCGCCATCGGGAGAGGCGCCGCATCGGTTCGTGACCTCTTTGTCGACATTCGCAGCTTGCAGGCGCGACTCACCGCGTTGCTCGACGAGCGGGATCAACTCGCCGCCGAGGCGGCTCGCATTGCGAGCCTCGAGCGTGAGGTCGCGGAGCTCCAGGCAACCCTTGACCTGCGCGCGACGACATCGTTTGCAACAGTTGCGGCCCAGGTAGTCGCGCGCGACTTTGCGATTGATCGACGCTACGTGATCCTTGATGTTGGTAGTGCGGATGGCGTGAAGGTTGGCGATGTTGTGATTGGCGCGGGCGCCTCACTCGCAGGCCGAGTTGTGCAGGTCTCTGATCAGAGCTGCCAGGTCCGCCTCCTCACCGACCCTGAGTTCTCCGTCACCTCTGAGGTCGCCTCAACCGGCGCCATTGGGCAGGTGCGCGGGCGTGCCGCGAACCCTCTCGCCTTTGATGATGTCGACGCACAGCGGCAGGTGCTTGTTGGGGCAGAGATCACCACCTCTGGGATTGAGTTGAGCCCCACGCTGCGTTCGGCCTTCCCGCGCGGGCTTTCGGTCGGCCGAGTGGTTGCCGTGAACAGCGTGGCTTCTGCCGTGCTCCAGAGTGCGGATGTTCAGCCGACCCTTGACCTCGATTCGGTCAGGACGCTCCTGGTAATCCTCAATTACCGCGGCGGACTACCGGACCCGGTCGTGACGCCGTAGCGGAGCGCTTCAACATCTTCATCTTGTAGGCGGCAATCACGCGCTTCGCTGGCCCATCAGCAACAATTCGGCCCCCCTCAAGTTCAATGGCTCGCGAGCAGAAGGTTGCCGCGGAGTCAAGATCGTGCGTCACGAAAACAATCGCTCGTGCTCGCTTCATCAGCTCGGTGATTCGACCTCGTGATTTTTCAATGAAGGCGGCATCGCCAGTTGAGAGGACCTCATCAAGGAGCAGTACATCCGGCTCAACAGAGGTTGCAACACTGAAGCCCAGCCGCGCGCGCATCCCCGAGCTGTAGGTGCGCACCTCAGCTTCAGCAAATTCGCCGAGTCCAGCGAACTCAAGAATTGCTGGAACGCGGCGCACCATCTCCTTGTGGGGGACCCCGAGGAACTCACCAACCAGAAGCGTGTTCTCGCGAGCGTTCAGCTCCGGGTCAAAGCCGGCGCCGAGCTGCAGAAGGGTGGCGATCTTGCCGCGAACCTCAACCTTGCCCGTCGTAGGCTCAAGGATTCCAGCCAGCACCTGCAGCATGGTGCTCTTCCCGGCACCATTTGGTCCAATCACGGCAACGGATTCACCCGCCTCAACCCGAAAGTCAACGTCGCGAAGTGCCCAAAACTTGCCGCTCTGAGAGTGTCGGCCGTCGCGCAGCACCGTATCGCGCAGCTTGCGCTTCTTGCTGAGTCGCAGGTCGTACTGCACGCCAAGCCCTGTCAGCAGGATTGGTGGCGGTGCAGCCTTCTCACGTGAACTCTTTCGCTGTGCCACTTAGAGCACCTTCACGAAGAGCGGAGAGACCCGGCGGAAGAAGTAGATCGAGAGCAGCGTCGCGGGAATTGAGGCGAGGGCCAGGATGCCGAGCGGCTCCCACTCAGGGGCACGACCGTAGTACAGGGCGTCGCGATAGCCAGAGAAGATCCAGGTGAATGGGTTGATGTCGACGAAGAAGCCAAACCACGGGTGCCGATCACCGATGGCGCGGAGTGTTTCGATCGGGAAGAGCGCAGGGGAGAGATAGAACCAGATGCGTAGACCATGGGGGATGAAGTTTGAGATGTCGCGGAAGAAGACGGCGACTGCGCTGAGCACGATTACGACAGGGATCGTCCAAAGGAACTGCACCACGGCTACAGGCAGTACGGCAAGAGCCCAAGGGGTGAGGCGATCTGGGTAGAGCAGGTAGAGCGCCGCGAGAGGAACGAGGGCAAAGATGAAATTCGCGACGCTTGCAAGTACGGACGAGGCTGGAAGAACAAGGTGAGGGAAGGCGATTTGGCGCATCACCTGTTCGCGGCCGCGAACCGACGTGGTGGCGGAGGCGAGTGCAGCGGAGAACCACTTCCAGGGGAGGATGGCGGAGCCGAGGAAGAGGAGGATCGCTGGCTGGGCCTGCTGGAAGATGACGCTGACCAGGAGGAAGTAGACGAAGAGCTGGAGGGCGGGGTCGAGGAACCACCAGATGTTCCCCAGCAGCGAGTTTGCCCCCTTGTTTCGGATCTCGGAGATTGTCAGATACCAGACGAGCCGGCGACGCTCTACAAGAGCGGTGAGGCTCTCAAGGATGGTGCCGATACTGCCGCGGCGCGGCCTACCGACGGTCAGCTCCGTACTGTGGGTGGTCATGAGAGGGCGAGAATAGCACCCGTCCCCCCTATACTGCCCCTAACCAGGCCCCGACTGAAGGAGGATCACTGAGCATGAACCCGATCGCACGCCTACGCGCCCGAGCCGCCGCTCGATATCAGGCCGCCGACAAAACTGCCCTGACGAACCTTTCGTTTGTCGTCGCGATCGCCCTCGCCGGAGCCCTCCTCGTTGGAGTTGCCGGCTATTCCGTCTACGACGGCACATGGGCTCCCGCTGTTGAGGTGAACAGCGCGTCGATCAATAAGGCGGAGGCAAAGGCCCGCGCCGAAGTCACCGCCTTCAAGATCGCACTTCAGGGCTCACGCATTCGTGCCCGTGTTGCCGCTGGCACCATGACGAACAGCGCCGGCGACACCGCTCTCCAGGCACTGAACACCCAAGCCGAAGCCATCAGTAATGAGGTCACGACCGACATGGTCGACACGCTACTCATTCGCGACCTTGCCGCCGCGAATGGCGTCACCGCCGACCCAGCCGTATTCGCCACTGAATGGGCGAAGGAGACAACACTTCCAGAGCTTCGACTCTTCCGCCGTATCAGCATTGATGCCGCGAACGACCCGAAGACGAAGAAGCCGACCGCTGCAACACGCGCAGCGGCGAAGGCGAAGGCCGAAGCGATCCTTGCCGAGATCAAGGCTGGCGGAGATTTCGCCACGATTGCGAAGCGAGATTCAGATGACTCATTTGCTGAAGTCGGTGGACTCGTTGGCTGGACGGCGAAGGACGAAGATCCGACCGAAGACCTCGGATACGAGGCCGCTTGGGCACTCGTCCCATCCACAGACGGCTCCACCCAGCCAATGACCGCCGTCATTGCCCGCTCAGAAGACCAGTTCGTTATCTTCCGACTAGAGAAGCACCAGGCATCGAAACTTGATCCAGACTTTGAGAAGCAGATCAGTGATGCCGGGATTGATCGTGGCCTCTACGAGCGTATGACCGAAGAGCTCGCGTTGCAGATTGCCCTCGGCGACAAGATCACCGCGCAGTTGCTTGCTGGTCCCGTCGAGCAGCGTGAGGTCAGCTACGTCGCAGCGACCGTTCCTGAGAAGGATGTTGAACAGGTACAGGTCAGCCACATTCTCTTCAGTCCTAAAGATGATCCGAATACTGCGGGTGACCTTGAACCGACAGATCCGGCCTGGGCCGCCGCCGAGGAAGAGGCGAAAGACCTTATTGCCCGTCTAAAGAACGGCTCCAGCTTTGAGACCGAGGCGAAGAAGAGTGACGACAAGACCTCTGGGGCCGACGGCGGACTCTTGGCATGGGCGCCAAAGGGAACCTACGTTCCAGAGTTCGACACGGCCATTTGGGCCGACGGGGTCAAGAGTGACGACATCCTCGGTCCAATTAAGACCCAGTTTGGGTATCACGTGATCCAGTTCGATGCGCGCCGACCTTCGTTGAAGGATCGCCTCGACGAGCTCGCAACGTCGCTTGCCGCCGCAGGTGTCGACTTCGAAGAGGCCGCCACTACCGCCACGAATACGATTGAAGAGCTCACCTTTGCGAGCCCAGGCTATGTGCCGAAGTACACCGTCAATCCAGAGCTGGGCAGCGTGGTGTGGGGCCTGAAGGCTGGTGGCACGAGCGCCGTTGTGGAAAGCTCCAACACCTACCTCATCGTGCATGTTGACGGTATTGAGACGCGAGAGTTGACCGCAGAGCAGGTCAAGGGAATCAAGGGAAGCGGCTTCTCGATCTGGCTCGACCTCTATCGCTCCGCGGCGCGCGTAGCGATTGACGGCGCCGTTGTGCAGGAGGCTGGGGCTTCGCCAACTCCGTGACCGCGAACGGGTTGAACGGATCGGTCGACGCACTCATCAGAGCCGCACAAGGTGCGGATGCGAGCCTGAATCCGGCCAACGGCATCACCATTGTTGCGCTGAGCGAATGCGGCGCCACCGCAATCGATACGGCACGACCACTGATCGTGCTCATTGACACCGCACCAAACAAGACGCAGTTGCCGGGTCGGCTCGGCGCTGGCTGGGAGTTGCTCACTCGCCTCTACGGCACTGATCGGGCAGTCACGCTGCTACCGAGCGGCAGCGCCAGCACGGTTGCCGCCTGCATCGCTGGCGGCGCAGTGGAGAGCCAAGCCATCTACGTTGGCGGGCTTACGCCGCTCGACGCCTTCGCAACACCCTGGACGATGCCGTGGCTGAGCGCCCGTCTTCGTGCACCCGACGGTTGCCCATGGGATCGCGAGCAGACCCACGCTTCACTGGCGAAGCACCTCATCGAAGAGGCCTGGGAGCTGCACGACGCAATTGCAGCGCTCGAGTCCGCAAGCGCGGCAGAGCGCCCACGAGCGATCGCCGATCTTGCCGAGGAGCTTGGCGACGTGCTGTTGCAGGTGGTGCTGCACTCCCAGATTGCGCAGGAGCGCGGCGACTTTGATCTTGCCGATGTGCAGGATGGGTTGGTGCGCAAGATCGTCCGCCGACACCCACACGTGTTCGGTGACGCGAGCGCAACAACGACGCGTGACGTGCAGCGGAACTGGGAGGCGATTAAGGCGGGCGAACGTGCCGCAGCCGGCGAGGGTGAGAAGGTCAAGGGTGCGCTTGACGGTGTGAGTCGCGGCCTGCCCGCCCTCTCGGCGAGCCGCGAGCTACAGGATCGCGCCAGTGCCGTTGGCTACGACTGGCCAACCCTCGACGGCGTACGGGCGAAGATCAGCGAAGAGTTGGCAGAGCTCGATGAGGCGCTCGCCGAGGCTGGGCACCCCGACCAGATCACCAGCACGCAGGCATCGAGTGCCGCAGCCTTGGCACATGCTCAGGAGGAGCTCGGCGACGTGCTCGCCGTCATCGTGAATCTCGGCCGACGCAGCGGTATTGATGCCGAGGCGGCGCTTCGCGGAGCAAACGACAAGTTCCGACGCCGCTTCGCTGAGGTCGAGCGCCGCGCCGCTGCACGCGGAATCTCGCTAAAAGATGCAGACTTCACCACATTAGATGCGCTCTGGGATGAGGCAAAAGCCGCCGAGCGCGAAGCGAAAGGGTAGGGGGCACCATGAGTAAGGTACGAGCCGACGGGCGCGCTGTAGATCAACTCCGCGACCTGAAGATTGAACTCGGTGTCCAGAAGTGGGCCGAAGGTTCCGCGATCATCTCGATCGGCAACACCGTCGTGATCTGCTCTGCCTCCATTGAAGAGCGCGTGCCGCCACACCTTCGCGGCAAGGGGACCGGTTGGGTCACCGCCGAATACAGCATGCTCCCCCGCGCCACTAACACTCGCTCTGATCGCGAAGCGACCCGCGGCAAGCTGGGCGGCCGCACCCATGAGATTCAGCGGCTGATCGGCCGCGCGCTTCGTCAGTCGGTTGACCTCGCCAAACTTGGCGAGCGTTCCATTCTCATCGACTGCGACGTGCTCGTTGCCGATGGTGGCACCCGCTGCGCCAGCATCACCGGTGGCTGGATCGCCCTGGCACTCGCCATGCGCGCGAAGAAGCTCGAGGCACATCTAGTGCGCAACGTGGCCGCCGTTTCGGTAGGCATCGTTGACGGCCAGGCCGTTCTCGATCTCCCGTATGAGGAGGACAGCCGTGCCGATGTCGACCTCAACGTGGTCGCCACTGACGCTGGCCACTACGTTGAGCTGCAAGGAACAGCGGAGCAGGATCCATTCCACCGCACCGCGCTTGACGAGATGTTGAAGCTTGCCGACGCTGGGATCGCCGACCTCATTACGTTCCAGCGCGACACTCTCGCTCGCGCGTGACCGCGCCGCGACGGCGGCTCCTGGTCGCCACCGGCTCCGCGCACAAGCTAATTGAGCTGCAGCGTCTCTTTGGCGATCTACCGATCGACTTGGTGACGCTGCGCGACGTTGGGATCACTGACGAGGCGCCAGAAGATAGCGCAACGTTCGAAGAGAACGCCCTGCAGAAGGCGCGTTGGTATTCAGCGGCGTCGGGCGAATGGACGCTCGCCGATGATTCTGGCCTTGAAGTAGCGGCGTTGAACGGTGCCCCTGGCGTCTATACGCGTCGCTACGCAGGACCAAACGCTACTGACCAACAGAATTACGAGAAGCTCCTCACTGAAACCGCGGGGGTTGCCGACCGATCGGCGCGCTTCGTCTGCACGATGGCACTGATCGATCCCGTCAACGGATCAGAGCGGACCTTCCGTGGTGAATGCACAGGGCACCTCACCACAGCACCGCGAGGGGAGTTTGGCTTCGGATACGACCCGATCTTTGAGGTGGATGGCCGAACGATGGCGGAGCGCGCGCCAGCTGAGAAGGATGCTCTCAGCCACCGTGGCCGTGCCACTGTCTTAGTCGCAGCAGCGCTTAGGAGTGAGCTCGAACAAACGCGCTAAGCGCCGCGCGAGGCTCCTTCGCCTCAGGAATCGGCAGCAGCGGATACACGTGCACAAGACCCTCTTCGAGGTGGGCGGCGCAGGTGACACCAGCAGCTTTTGCATCTGCCACGAGACGGATCGCTTGCGGGTAGAGCACGTCGCGCGAGCCACTAAAGAGCAACAGCTCGCGGATCCCACGGAGTGAACCGAACTGCGGACTCACTTCAGCACGGCGAGGGTCATCGCTCCCTGCCCAGAAGCGACCAGCAACCTCAAGGAATGGTGCACTGAGAATTGGGTCAACCCGGTCATAGGTTGGCGTTGCGGGGTCGGACATCGTCACGTCTAACCATGGAGAGATGAGTGCGACACGAGGTGAGCCACCGCTTGCAGCGACGCGTTGCGCAAGCGCTAGCGCCAGTCCGCCGCCGGCAGAATCCCCCATCAGCACGGGCGCCCTGTCGCCACTCCCTCGCGCCAACTTCAGGAGAGCATCAAATGATGTTGACCAGGTCGCCTCAGGGGCAAGCGGATAGATTGGCAGGAGCACTGTCGCGCCACTGTCACGAACGATCTCTGCGCAGAGGTTCCAGTGAATGACTGAGGCATCGCCCACGTAGGCTCCACCATGCAAATACACCATCTCCACACCAGTACTCCCGCTCTTTGGGGTCAGGGTCCACACCGGGAAGCCAAGCGCGTGTGAGACCTGGGCGTCCACCGTCTTCAGGATTCCCTTCGGTGGGAGCGCAGGCTTCTGACTGTGCATCCGCGCGAACATCGCACGGGCATGGGCCTCGTCCCGAGGCGGCTTCAGCGCCGCAATGGCCCCCAAGATCCACCCGAAAAGGTTGTGCTGCAGTGACGGCATGCGCAGATTCTACGAGGCAGGCCCACTGCGCTCACCGTCGTTGCGCGTTATGGGGCCGGAACAGTGCTCTCTGATGGGCTCGGTAGCGGCGTGGGATCTGTCGGAGTCTCCGATGGGCTCGGTGAGGCGCTCTCGGGTGGCGCGGTTGGATCTGGTGTCGGGGTGTAGCGCGGCAGCGGCAGCCCGGCGTCGCACGAGGCGAGCGTTGGGAACGGGTGGGTAAGCGTGGGCGTCGGCGTCGCAGTCGGCGTGGGCGATGCGCCGCTCGCGAGTGGCGCAGGAGTAAAGGTGGCCTCCGCGCCGAGCTTTGGCTCGTTCGCCGCTGCTGGGAAACCCCACGGCCGTGTGCCAGGAGTTGGGAAGAGGCGAGCCGCAAGCAGCGACATGCGGGTCGCATCAAAGAAGACCACGGAGCCGAATGGGCTGAACTCGCCCTTTCGTCGATAGCGCAGAATCGTGTCTCCTGGCTGGATCACGGCACGTACGATCTTGCTCGTATCAAACGATCCGGCAGCCTCGGCCAACTGCGGAATCAGTGCTGGGTTGAGGTCGGTGCGCACTCCATCACCGATCACATCTAGGAGCGCGAGCGCATTACCCACAAAGTTTCCACTGCGCGCCAACTCATCGCGGGCGGCGAGCAGGATCTCAATCTGTCGGGGGCCACGCGTCATATCATCGGTGCCTGGCGCTTTGCGAATGCGCGCGTAGGCGAGCGCGCACTCACCGCTCACATGCCAGTTCCCGGTGGGTAGTCGCGCTCCGTCCATGTTGGTTCTATAGGAGACATCGAGAATGGTTCGACGGATTGTGAGATCAACGCCGCCGAGCTGATCAATGATCTTAACGAAGGTTGGAATCACCACGACGGCGGTGGCATCAATCTTGACGTTGAACATCGTGCCAAGTGCAGTGCTGAGCGCAACGGCTGGGCCTTCAGGGAACTTCTTCGGGTAGCGCAGCGCGTACGACCAGAGCGAGTTGATCTTCGGCCCGTACACATCGCCATTGCCGAGTGGGACGTTCACCAGGTCCCGAGGAATAGAGACGGTGCTGACGTAGCCGCCGATGCGATCCCAGCTGACGATGATCATTGAGTCTGTGTTAAACGAGGTGCGGTTCCCCATGGTGTCGGCACCGATGAGCAGCATGGTGAAGCGATCAGCGAGTGGTGGCGGTGTTGGTGTCGCGCTCTCCGCAGCCGATCCGCTGGGGGTTGGCGTGCCGAAGCCCGAAAAGACATCGGTCGCGGCGATCTTGGCGCGATACACAATCGCCGCGGCACCCGCCTGCGGTGCAATAGAGATAAGGAGCGCGAGCGCGAGCAGGATTGCCGAGCGACGGGTACGCCTCGTGCCACGCGCGGCATCGACGGTAACCAGGATGCGCCACGGGATGGTGAGGAGTAGGAGGGCAAAGAGGAGCGTAAGGCGACCTGGGGTCGCAATCGCCGCTGCGGTGCGCACCACGCCGAAGAGGAGGAGCGCGCCGAGCCCTACGACAAGGACGACGATCAGGGGGAGGGCGGCGAGGAGCGCTGCGCGGCGGCGTCCGTTGAGCCACTGGCCCAGTCCGGGCACGACGGCTGACGCGGCGGCGGCTCGGAGGGAGCCCGTTTTGGGCGTGGATTCAGCAGGCATAGGGTGATGATGCCACCCGAATGGAGGGAGCGTTTAGGATGAGCAGGTCGGGGTGTGGCGCAGCTTGGTAGCGCGCCTGCTTTGGGAGCAGGAGGTCGGAGGTTCGAATCCTCTCGCCCCGACCACAACTCTCCCTCAAATCACCCCCATCTATCGTCACAGCGGCCTCGCTTAGAATGAGTCCATGATGAGCCAGCCCCTCTCCGAGCGACTCAGTGCCGGGTACCGACGCTTCCGTGCAGGGCGCTACAACGACGAGCGCGTGCGATATGACGAGCTGGCGCGCGAGGGCCAGAAACCGCGCACGATGATCGTCGCTTGCTCCGACTCCCGCTCTGCCCCAGAGACAATCTTCGACGCTGGCCCCGGAGAGCTCTTTGTGTTGCGGAATGTTGCCGCTCTCGTCCCCGTATACGCCCCTGATGCCAAGAGCCACGGCGCGAGCGCGGCCCTTGAGTTTGCCGTGCATGGACTCGGCGTGACCTCAATCGTTGTCATGGGGCACGGGCGCTGTGGTGGCGTTGCCGCCGCGATTGATTCCGCATCTCCCCTGACCGATTCGGACTTTATTGGCGCATGGGTCGCTGACCTTGTGACCCTGGATCAGCGCACCCCCGCTACAGCAGCGAGCAGCCCTGAGGAGCGCCAGCGACTCATCGAGCATCTCAGCGTGCAGCAGTCGCTCGAGCATCTCCGCACCTTCCCCTGGATTGCCGAGCGGGAGCGCGCTGGCAGCCTCACCCTGCACGGCGCCTGGTTTGATATTTCACTCGGGGAGCTCCATGCCCTCGCCGGGAGCGAGTGGCTCCCACAGCCGTACGACCAGGCGGGTTGACCCTCCGCGGGAACCGCCAGCCCTGATCCCTCGTTACGATACTGATGGGGAGAATCCCCACACAAAAGAAGTAGAGGTGAATCGTGCGAACACTGCTGAAGTTCTTCCTCCCGCTCGCCCTCCTGCTGGCGGTCGTTGCCCCCGCAGCTGCGGCGGACGAGTCCCCAGCCCCAGAGGCGGTGCCGTATTTGGTGAGCAGCTATAGCGGCACGCTGCCAATCGCCACCCCCGAGGATGCACACGCTGCGGTCCTTGCCGCCGGTGGGCCATTCGACGAATTCACCTACAACGATGGCGCACTGATCGGCGCCACGAAGTACTACGACGTCAAGGGTGATGCAGGGAGCGCAGCGATCTGGATCGTCGTCTACACCTACGGTTGGAACGACTGCGAGGCCGGCTGCATCAACGAACACAGCTTCGTCTATCAGGTTGATCCACTCACTGGCGCAGCAACCTTTGACAGCCACCAGGGCGACGTACTCCCAGCCGATGCACCTGCAGCACTTGTTGCGCTGACCGGTCGCAGCGGTGGCGCTACCCCTGAGCCACAGTGGCGAACCGTGACCGGTGAGCCAACCGCCTGCCCAGAGGGAATCACTGATCCGAATGCACCAATCTCGAGCGACACGGCGTTGCCGTGCCTGCTGCCAGACGGTTCACTCTTCCCAATGGTGCTTGAAGATGGTGTCGACAGCGATACCGATTGGGCCACGATGTACAACACCTGGATGCAGGAGTTCCGTGATTCCCTCGAGCCGTGCGCTGCGGACGTTGACGTGAACGATCCGATGGCCGCTACGTGCGTACTCCCTGACGGCACAATCGTTGGGCCAGTGCCACTCTTTGCCATGAACACGGCGGGGATTGGCGAGGAAGATAACGGCTGGACGACGGCACTGCCAACGATCATCTTGGCGGCACTGCTCGCCTGGATCGGCGCAGCAACCCTCGTCGGTTGGTCAAAGCGCCGCGCGGCGTAACGCTCGCGCAATTGGAGTAACCGGGGCGACCCCGGCCGAGCCGCTCAGGCGGTCAGGTCGGGGTCGTTCCCCATTCATAGTTCTGCTTGAGGATTCGCAAGTAGACAAACGTTTCGGTTTCGAGCACGCCGGCGATGGAGCGCAGTCGCTCCGTAAGGAATGTCAACAGCGCATCATTGTCTTCGCAGACCACTTCAATCAGTAGGTCGTAGGCACCAGCAACCACCACGCAGTAGCTCACCTCGGGGAGTGCCTCCAGCTCTTTGGCGGTGGTGAGCAACGCGGCTGGGGTGCAGCGCACGCCGATCATGGCCATGAGCGGGTAGCCAACCTTGAGCGGGTCCGCAACGGCAATCACCTTGAGAGCGCCACGGTCAACGAGCCCCTTGTATCGGGCGCGGATGGTTGACTCGGGGACGCCGAATGCGGCAGCGATTTCGGTGAAAGGCTTGCGGCCGTCAGCCTGCAGCACCTCCATCAGGCGACGATCAAGGTCGTCGAGCGCTCCGTGGCTGGTCCCTCGTGCCATCTCACCCCCTGTAGTGCGGTGACGCCGCCGCGATCTCTGCGGGGCAGATGGCCCAGCGGTGCGAAGGCTACCATCAGCGGGTGATTAGCGGCCCACTCCTCCTCGCGCGCGCCCTCCTGGCAAACGTACGATTTGCCGTGCTCCAGATCGGCGTGATCGCCCTTGCCTCCACCGTCGGCATCGCGCTCCGTCAGCTCCCTGACTATGCACTCCAGAACGCTGGCGACTACGCCAACGAGATGGCCAAGCTGCGTGCGGAGTACGAGCCCACCCTCGGGCCGCTCGTGAGCATCTTTGAGCGCCTCGGCCTCTTCCGCGTCTTTACCTCGCCGTGGTTCACGGCCCTGCTCGTGCTCCTCACCGTTTCGATCATCGTCTGCACCTGGGACCGCCTGCCGAAGATCG